>JAUYOL010000011.1 GCA_030695905.1 Candidatus Omnitrophota bacterium
TGCACTTTCACCAGAGGCTATGCCTAAACGTACAAGGTCAGGCCAGTATAGCTTGAATTCTTCAGGGGTGAAGAGCTTTTTTAATACTGGCAGGGTGTTTTGGAACAGATATGATGCACTTTCACCAGAGGCTATGCCTAAACGTACAAGGTCAGGCCAGTATAGCTTGAATTCTTCAGGGGTGAAGAGCTCCTTTAATGCTGGCAGGGTGTCTCGGAACAGATATGGTGCGTTTTTACCAGAGGCTACATACAATTCTTTAAATGGAGTATATCCATACGCTTTTATGACTTCGCTGAATTCTTTCTCAAGCATCTGAATATCTATTCGTTCAGCCAAAAATATCTTCGCCGCCTCTTCCTCTGCTTTGTCGAAGGACGGCTGTGTAACCGTCTCCCCTCCGGGTGGGTAAGACGGCTGGGCGGCGGTTAATTTCAAATAGTCTTCCATAGAAACCCATTTTTCCGCCTCTTCCAATTTTGAAACAAGAACTTCCGGCTTAACAAAATGCGGAACAAAAGATTCTACCCGATACAGCGCATGCCTAAAATACGGGCCATTGACAGGAATTCTGATGATAATACCGGCATAACCTTTAGCTTCGGCAAAATGCCGAACCTGACTTCCTATTTCTCTTTCAAAATTGGTCCTGATATTTATTGTAAAATGTCCCGTTTCTTTGATACTCTCCCACTCTCTTTCGTCTATCGCCCTGTATAGATATTGCCCCTGGTAAGCTACCAATGGCCATGTTTCTAATAACTCCCCAAATGCATTCTGTGATATCTCGCGAAATTCTTCCAATAAATAACCACGACCCTGATAAATAACCCGCAATAGCTCCGGTTTTTTGTCAATATTGTAATCTATGGATTCACCTTTTTCATTAACGCGCTTGATACACCCATTGTTTTTGTACACCAAAATCAAATCATCGATTTTAGCGCCTTTTATATGCGCAGTAAAATCCCATGGAATATGTGATGTAGCAGATGGTAGCGTGGTTACGATAGGGAAATACTCTTTTGGTATTATCATATAAACTTGTTCGGGCATCACAGCCGATGCTATTGGCGCCGCGGACTCTTCTACGGCCAATCTTAGTGCCCCCTCGCTGTTTCTAAAAAGTAGATTACCGGTTACTTCTTTAAGCAAAGTTTGTTTATCTGCATCTGTAATTTTAGACAAGACGGTTAGTATGTTATCATGCGTCTCTTTATCTGTATCCGCTACGCGGGAGAGAATAGACTCAATTAAACCCAAATTCAATGGTATCAGACCATCTGCCTTAGCGAGCCTTTTCAATATATCCTTCTGCTCTTCAGCGCTTATTCCACCCATACCTATAGGTAGCGCTTGCGGCTGTGTAACCGTCTCCCCTCCGGGTGGGTAAGACAGTTTTGCTGCTTGCGGCTGGGTGGTGGATGCTGTCAACGACAGTTCCATAGTAACTACCTGGGGCTGCCCAGCCCTCCAATTATCCGCTATGGCCTTGTCAGCTGCTGCCAATCCCTGTCCTTTGGCTTTTTCAAAAACAGGGGCCAGTCCCATATCGACATAACCCCTATATTCATCCGAAATTCTGAATCCGCCCAATTTATATAATTCAATAAGATGATAGCCGCCCATAGCCGGATCTGTCAGCGATATTTCGATAAGCATCTTATCGTAGGCGGCCTGCGACGCAAATTCCTTCAATCTGTTCATTATCGACATAATAACGCGCGGCGGCATTCCCGGCCTTTGATTCCCGGGTTCCCTCAACACAAGTCTTTCAATAACAAGCGAATTATCATTATCCTTTCTTCTATCGCGTATTGCCAAAAGCGCATAAACCTGTTTGTCGGCATCTAATCCCTTTACCACGACGGTCCATGCGGGCCTTGCCTCAAGTTCTCCCTTTGCTACCAAGGGAGCCTCGGCCGGCGCATAAACCTCGACTGAAATGTCATTACCTGTGACTTTTTTGATTTCATCGATGGGTATCAAACCCTCCATCACCTGTTTCATCGTCCCTGCTTTGTCAGGATCGAGTATTGAAGCGGAAGGATGAATCTGTTGAGCTAAATTTGATATGGTGGGTGCCACGGCCTCTCCAATGGCTAATTTAAGCGCTTGCTCATTATTCTTAAAGAGCGGGTTACCGGTTACTTCTTTAAGCAATCTTTCTTTATCCGCATCTATAATTTTAGACAAGACGGCTGATATATTATCATGTGTCTCTTTATCTGTATCCGCTACGCGGGAGAGAATCGCATCAATCAAAGCCGCATCCAATACTATCGGTCCGTCTGCCTTAGCGAGCCTTTTCAATATATCCTTCTGCTCTTCAGCGCTGATCCCACCCATACCTATAGGCGGCGCTTGCGGCCCTTCGACTCCGCTCAGGGCACGTCCTGAGCTTCTGCCGAAGGACGGTTGGACGACAGGCAACGCTGGCGACTGGGCAATGCTGGGTCCGGGAGCTTTCCTCGTTAAATAACCGAATAATTTGGGCACGATGCTCATTCCAAGGAGCGCGGGTAAAAGTGTAATATGGGCGATCGAGGGGTCCTGGATAAAAAAACCTGCTGACATGAAAAATAGAATTATTACAGCTACTCCACTACTTGCGACCACATTGCGCAGGGACACAATGCGTTTCTTCGCGATATTAAAACTAAGATTAATGGCGGCAAGTGTGCCTACTCTGTTTCCGTAACCATCCTTCAGCGACCTCCTGATATAGTCTTCGCCGTTAACGGCGCCTAAAAATAGCTCTCCTAATTTTTGCCCATAAAGGCGCAGGCTCCTTGCCAGCCGCATGACATTTTTATTCTCAACTTTTGACGCTATGTCAAAGACCTCCAACAAGAGATCTCCATCTACTTCTCTAACATGCAGATATATTGGCTCTTTAAAGTCGCCGTGATTACCATGGATAAAGGCATTCCTTAAAATTTCCGCAATGTAGGGTGCGCCGTATTCGCCGGCGAACCTGCTTGCCAGGATGTTGGCCAAAAGGACAAGTTCCCCGTTTATCAGATCATACCTGCCGTCAAAACTGCTTAAATCCAACGCCACAGCCTTACCTTCATCAAGTATCTTTATTATCTCACCCGATGATTTGATACCAACCCTGGGGATTGCGGTTCCATACTCGGTTTTAAGAAGACCCTCTAACTCTGCGGCGGAGAGGCTATTCCTGAATTCATCCCATTTCTCACCACCCAGGATCTTTTGTATTAGGCTAAGATGCGCATCACGAATATAACGGCTTTCCATAGCGATAGTACGCGCAAGCTCATCCACTGCAAGTTTACCGTTAAGCACATTGTCGGCAAGTTGCACAATATAGTTTGCGGAGTAACCGCCATCAAAAGGCACGTTTTCAGGTTTTATTTCGGCTCGCGCCTTCATCTTATTTTTTATCCATATTCCAAGCATAATACCGGCAACTATCGCACCCGGGATCAATCCTATGGCTATATTGCCAATACCTATAGAAAAACCTGAAGGGTCACCAATAAGAATTATGCCTGCCGCCAAAACGAATGACGTTGGCCTGACGGGCAGAGGCTGTTTCAGGGCCTGCATCATTTTGCCGAAGGATGGCCGTGCAACCTTCTCCCCTCCGGGTGGGTAAGACGGTTCTGCTAATGCCGACTGATTTAAGTTCTTATGGTAGAACATGAGTGGGATTGCCAAAACGAATGCCGCGGGCGCGAACCAGACATTCCATAAACCAATGGCAATGGCAACAACGCCTATTACGAGTTTTGCTGCGGTAAGCTTTGCGACTATGTCTCTGTCGTGGTCGATATTAAATATGTGACCTGCTGTAAATAAAATCGGAGGCGCGAGGGCAAGGCCTGCCAAAGATGTGTAATCGTGCAGGCCTAGTAATGTAAAAAATCCGTATACCAGTGCACCTGCGCTAAATGATATGGCTGTTTCCGACCACCACGCGTTGCGCATCCATCTTTCATTTCCGAACCAGGCACCGCCGCCTTCGGGCGTGGTTAGCATCCGTTCCAACACAGACGGATCTACTCCCAATTTTATATAGTACTTTAAAAGATGTTCTTTTACCGCTGGATATTTTGATATAGCCGCGATAATTTTTGCGATCATAACTTGATTCAGGTTACAAGAAGCGTACTCTGCCTTTTCAGCGCTTTCCTTTTGAGCCGCCAGGTTGCCGGATAAAAGCGCGAACGTTTCGTTTGCCGCTATTAACT
Organism: Candidatus Omnitrophota bacterium; assembly: GCA_030695905.1. Taxonomy (NCBI): domain Bacteria; kingdom Pseudomonadati; phylum Candidatus Omnitrophota; species Candidatus Omnitrophota bacterium. Next base: position 4,221 of record JAUYOL010000011.1, read on the forward strand.
TCAAAGCTAACTGTTTTTCATCAGAATTAAGTTCGTTTGAATTATTGATTTCATCTCTACTATTTGGGTTATAGGACGAGCTGTAAATATCGCGAAGTCGGTGGAAGCTATTCAGCGCTTCCTCATCCGCTTCCAGTAATTTTTCCAATTTGTCATAACTATCTATGATGATCGGTTGAATATGGAGAGGGTCTTGCAGAATGTGGATATATTCATGCAAAAGATGCGAGACGGAAGGAATAAAACCTCCGTAATATAATGTCTTGGCACCGGGAACCACAACAGCTCCGCCGCTATGGTACTCTATACCTGCAAGATCCGTATTCAGTCCCCATTCCGATAAAGACAGAATATGGATTTTCCATCCTGATTTTTGAATAATATCGGTAAGATCCCCGACTGTGAGCATCCCTAATTTGTCCGTATCGGTATTTTTTGGGCTGATATTCGCGGTCTTCTGCGCACCAATAACCACTGTGGTATTACCTGTCTGCTGATAGTCGGTTGTCTTTTGAGCTGAATCAATAAATAATAATGTCGCTACCAATGCGGTAACTTTAGCAAATTTCAAAACACTATGCTGAAATATTGTTCTTAGCTTATTCCATGTTTTTATTCCGAACACAGTGCCGACGATTAATGCCGCCGGAATCAATCCTATGGCTATGTTGCCAATACTTATTGAAAAGCCTGACGGGTCACCAACAAGAATTATACCTGCGCCTAGAACGAACTGCATAGGTTTGCCAATCAAAGAGCGACCAGGAATTTGCACTGGTGTCGCAGCTTGCGGCTGTGCAACCTTCTCCCCTCCGGGTGGGTAAAACGGTCCTACTAATGCCGACTGATTTAAGTTCTTATGGTAGAACATGAGTGGGATTGCCAAAACGAATGCCGCGGGCGCGAACCAGATATTCCATAAACCAATGGCAATGGCAACAACGCCTATGGCGAGTTTTGCTGCGGTAAGTTTTGCAACTATGTTTCTGTCGTGGGCGGAATTAAATACATGACCTGCTTTAAATATAATCGGAGGCGCCAGGGCAAGCCCTGCCAAAGATGCGTAATCATGCAGGCCTAGTAATGTAAAAAATCCGTATACCAGTGCACCTGCGCTAAATGATATGGCTGTTTCCGACCACCACGCGTTGCGCATCCATCTCTCACTTCCGAACCAGGCACCGCCGCCTTCGGGTTTCGTGGCTTGAGCAAAGGAGGCGGTAGGCACGCTGGTTTTGTATCCTGCTATGGCTTGACCAACGGCGTCCTTTCCTACCATTACAGTAGCTATTGCCTCTTCTTGGGAATAACCTAATAACTGCTGTAAATAGATTATTTCTGGGGTATACTGTGGCACCTTATTACGAGGCGTTACCTTCACATTTAAGATAGGCGCATCCTGATCAAGCGGTATTATCTCTCCCACACCAGGATCACGTGGTGAACCTAACGGAAGCACTCCCTCAGGTAGCTTAGAATCCTTTTTAATTCCACTCTCCCCCTTATTCGTTGCAGGTACTTTTATTTCTCCTATAATTCCAAGCGCCTTTTTTAACTGCACTAACTTCTCTTTTGAAATAGGGAGAAAAAACGCCATGTCCTGCTTATTCCATTCCAATACTTCAAGCTTATTAAAGTCGTATCCACGTAATTCTTTTTTTCCTTGTGCTACTTTCTGAAAGTTAGTTATGATTTCATATCCTAACGTACCGCGATTGGTGGAGGTTCTTATTCTCGGCAGGTCTTTTATCTGGCCGTTCTCTAAGGCTGGCGTGAGCGCATTTAAAGTATTCACTGCAAAGTCAGCTGAGTAACATGCAAAGATAATAATGGTTAGATCTGATAGTTTTCCCTGATTATTCTTTGCCCGGATCAACAGGTCCTCTGCAAATTCCTTGTAACTATAGGCATCTGGATTATAAAAATTATCTGACTCCTCTTTGCCGGGCTGACCAGAGTTAAGCCATAGATGCCGCGTGCCCCCGTGATGACTAAAATAAAGGAGATTAAAATTCGGATCGTGTATCGAACTACGTAAACTATCCTTTACCTTAACCTTTTCATATGGATCAACCGTTCCTTTATAACTTACGAAAGTTTCTGGATCTTTTGCATTTACACCAAAATCTTTAAATAAAGCTGTGACTTTCTTAGGGTCAAACCTCTTCTCTTCATGAAAGCTTGCCACAACACGTGAATTCTTATCTATAGCTATCTGCTTCCCTTGCTCAAGCCATTCATCCAAAATAAATGGCAGCACTTTTGACACATTTGCGTCATCAACTTCTGTGCCATAACGAACCAATATTGCCTCAATCCCTCGAGCTATCGAGAATTGATTTGGTTCCTCCATTTGCCCCGTTCTCATCAGCGCCTCTGTCTGAGAACGAAAATCATGATTCTTATATATCACCATGATATTTTGCGGAGAAAAACCTTGCGCCTTGATATCGTATTTTCTATCGCTAAAAAGACGTAAAAGATTCTTTGATAACGCATCCGTAAGGCCGATTGATGCATTGCCAATAGCATGAGCCGCACAAAATCTTACTTCTGCATCCGCATCATTAATGCCATTGCCGGATTGTGTAAGAAGAGTAGATATATTTTCACCTATCCTAGGAGATGCTTTGGCAAGTTCACCAAGAACCCGAGTTGCATGCCTTCGTATTTCTACATCCGTATCATTAATGCCTTTGCCGGATTGTGTAAGAAGAGCGAGTATATTTTTATCTAACTCAGGAGATGCTTTGGCAATTTTAATAAGAGCCTGATCAGCACAAAATTTTACTTCTGCATCCGCATCATTAATGCCTTGGCCGGATTGTGTAAGAAGAGCGAGTATATTTTTATCTAACTCAGGAGATGCTTTGGCAAGTTCGCCAAGAGACCAAACTGCAGAAGCCCTTACTTTTGCATCCATATCACTAATACCTTTGCCGGCCTTAGTCAACGCTTCAATTCTATCTACTTTCATCTTAGGGCTTATTTCTTTCATAAAATTTACTGCTGCATATGCCAAAATTACCGTAAACCCAGCGATGACCAATGCGCGAAGCAAATATCTTACATTCAGCCCTCCTCTTCCATTTTGCGCTACTGTATTCGAGCCATTTATTACAAAATGTATAGCAGTTAAGCTACTGATTATTGCTATAACAAAAGGATCTAAAAATCCTAACGTGAAGATGAAGTACGCCGCCAATCCTGTTCCTAAGCTAAAGCCTAATATGTCACGTTTCCATAGGACTGTTCTGCCACGCAATATGTGCGGCAGCCAGAATACCGTCCCTGCGGCGAATGATGCGGCAATCTCATTTCCATGAGGAATTAGAAAAAATATGATAGCGCCAACCCCGATACCAACTAATGATTCTAACCACGGAGCCACCCAGCGCACGTAAGTTTCATTGTCAAGCCAGGCACCGCCGCCTTCGGGCGTGGCTTGCGTAGGCGCGAAATTGCCCGCCACAATGACTTCACCTGTTCCCATACCTGCACTTGCAATAGCAGTATTGATGGATGGGCTCATCAATCTATCAAAAATTTCTCCATACAGTTGGAGAGGTATATTATAAGAAAGGAGTCCTTCTTTTTTTAATACTCCCTTATCTTTTTCGACTTTAGCGCCAAGCAACTTCAGGATCTCATTTATTGCGGTAACTCTATTATTCTCATCGACATCTTCCAATTCCAATGTTCTCAATATTTTTTCATAAGAGATAGACGCGTCATATCCATATTTACGTAGGAAATCCGGAAATAGGTCTTCTCTATGGTAGTATTTTGCGAACTCGGCGGCAAATTGAAGCCCCCTGAGTTTGTCAAATTCCGTAATCTCGCCCTTTTTCATTTTTGTAAAATAAAGATTTAATTCATATAATGCCATCATACAGAGCGTTGCTTTGGAAGAATCTACATAACCCGCATTTAGTGAAACAATATATACAGCCTTGCCATCCATCGTTTTCGCATCCGAAACGAGACAAGCATCCTGACTATCATTATAAGAAATGCTAAAGCCAATCGGCCTTATTAACTCTTTAACATCCTTTAAATAATCGTTGAACCCAAAGAAATAGGAAACAAGCGATACCGCTTCCCGCGCTTTTTCTGTCCTTATATTTGCCGCATTAATATTCTTTATGACAAAGTCAAAGCTATCGTTATCTTGTAAAGGCACCACATTCTCAGGCAGCACAAACCCGTCTTTGTAGTCTAAGCCATCGATTATCCTCGAATTGGGGAATCTGTACTTAGTGTCTGTTTCTTCTCTTTTAGATGATTTGACTTGCGATGAAACTCTTCTTTCAATATTATCCCAGGGCTCTTCTCTTGTTATACCTTCTATCATGATCGTTAAAGCTTGAATGTTATGTTTGAGTATCGATGCGGTGGTTGTTCCGATAAACTGACTGTGCGGATAACGCAAACGAATTGGACCTGAATAGCACCGCGTGCTATCGCACGACAAGATAGCGATTATTTTAGTTCCAAATTGCAAAATGTTTCCTTGCGGAGCCTTTTCGAGAGCGAGGGCAAGCGATGCTCCCATGCCGGAATGCCCTGAATAAACTATCATATGAATTTGTGGATCACCAATATAGCTAAATACCTCTCCTTTATAATTTTTCGGGTCCCCCGTGGGATCACAATACACGGTGACCTTTTTACCATTGAGCTCCCTTCTATATATAACCAACCGCGCTTTTTCCTCCCTTGAATAACCTGCCGCCACGAACATACTATTAAAATAATCCGGCGAAGTCGGGGCATAGAGCCTTATATTGAGCTCCTGACCCGGGTTCTGCTTTTTATCAAATATCTCTTCGTAGGGTGGGGCGGATTGAGGCGTAAAAATTGATTCGACACTTTTTACCAAGCCAGGGTTTTTGCCATTTAAAAAGGTATGATCATTTTTATTAATTGTGCTTAACGTAACGGCAAGGCACTGAAGATACATATTTCTCCTCGAAGGAACTTCTTTGCTCATAATAGAAGTATATATTACGTCACAGATTTCAGCTTTTTTATCAAGATCTACCGCTTTGCTTGAAATAGCAAACATCATTAAATTAAAATCTCTATAATCTATAACTTTTTTCTGTTTAATATCCGCGATTTTTTTGCCAACTATTTCTTGGAATAATAATTTTTTTCCAGCTACATTTTTTGCCAGTTCTATTCTTACATGTTCATCATGAATTAATTCGAGTATTCTTTCAAAAAACTTTCCGGATGCCAACTGTGGGTTATTTTGAAATATTTGGATTAAGGCTACCGCCGCTTCACAACAAGCCTTTCCATCTTTATCATATATTCCCTGGTTCTCTTGCGTTAAAAGCGATATTGCCTCTTGGGGCCTCATATATTTATTCTCTACCCATTTACCAATTAACCCAATAACATAACCCCGGATATAGGAAGAAGGACTTTTAAATCCAACGCCTTCCTTTTGCGTTAGAAGCTCTATTGCTTTTTCCGGGTTGATTTCTGGCAAAATTTTGGTGGCCTGTTCAACTACATATTCATCTTTATCATATATTCCCTGGCCCTTTTGCGTTAAAAGCGATATTGCCTTTTCCTGAGTCATATGTTTATTTTCCACCCATTCAACAATTAACCTAATAACCTTGTTTCGAATAACAACAGAAGGGTCTTTCAAGCCGATATCTTTATATTGCGTTAGAAGCTCTTTTGCTTTTTCAAAATCTATTTCTATCAAAATTTCGATGGTATGTTCGCGAATAAATTCATTTTCATCAATCAGGAGTTCCTTTGCTTTTTCCAGGTCGATTCCTAACAAAACTTTGATGGCCAAGCCAGTGACCCTACTAGCACTATCATTTATCCCCTGGTTCTCTTGTATTAAAAGCGATACTGCCTCTTCCGGCTTCATATATTTTCTCTGTACATATTCACCAATTGAGCTAATAACGCGGATCCTTACTTCATAATCCGGGTCTTTTATTTTTTCTTTAATCGCATCCAAATTGAATGATGGAGCTATGGCTATCTGGGCAGGCATTGAAGTCGGTGAAACAGCGTACGCCGGCGCAAAGATATTAGCGGCCACTCCTATCAAAAAGCACGCAATGCTTATAATAAACAATCTTCTGAAGCCATCCGCGATATTCCTCCAAATCGATACCCAGCTTACACTACCGCCTGAGATTGCAGCACTGGCCTGCACTGCGGCTGGCGCTTGCGTCGTAGTTTGCGGCCGTATAACCTTCTCCCCTCCGGGTGGGTAAGACGGTACAAATACCTTCCGGTCACCTATGTTAACCGGTTCTCCATTAACGATAAGCGGTTCTGAGTTCTCAAATTGCGATAAGGAAAATATAACGCTAGTTCCGTTCGTGAATGAACCGCCATTGATAAGCCCTGTCACCACTTTAATGGCTTCATCAAAAGCATCATTATGGCCTAACACGTTTAGGTATGACGCTATCTGCAATGACGACTGTCTTTCACTAATCGTCTTTGTGATAGGATCAACTCCGCCCGAAAGTAGCCTGAAGTATGGACAGTCACCTTCTGATTTTTCCATTTTTGGTAAAATCTCTATATATGAATAACCTTTTTTCTTGAATATCTCTTTTAAATTATCTTTGTGAAAACCACCGGTAACGAGAATAACCGCGTCGGATCGACCTATCTTCATCTTATGGGTTATATTTTTAATGAACGCGCTATCTCTCTTCAGGGAAAGAGAGTAGAACTTCTCCATATTTTCCCTGTACTTATCAAGGCGCGCCAAGCCTTCATCTACCTTAAAATCGAATCCGTATAGCGGGCATTTAGCGGATAGAAAAGATATAAAGTTCCGTGCGGCAAAATCATCCTTATGCCCGAGGTAATAGTCCCAGTCTTCTTTGACAAGGCTTACCGACAAGATATTCTTTGTGATATCAAGCCGCCTGGACAATATATGCAAAGCCTTCTCGTCATCATTAACGAAACTGGATTCAAATATCTTTTCTTCAATGGACTTAAGCTGGCGCGAAAATTCCCTCTTATTGATGGACTCAAAGCGGCTTACGTACTCTGAATATCTCATTAAATTCGGGGACTCGCTGATATCGAAACCGCAAAGTTTCGCCTTTGCGAATAAATATGAATAAAATTCCTCTTGAGGTATTTCGCCTGCGTGAAACGCAACTGTTTTTGCCACCATTTCTTCAAGATATTTTTTAGAGAGCCTCTTATTAAGTTTATCTATCAGAACATTGCGCTCTCTTTCAGCTACTTTGAAATCTATACTATTTTCATCCTCTATTATTTTGGCAAGTTCAAGGACATCCTTAAATGAAGATATGTCAACATTGCGCATTTTCGCGGTGCTCACGAGGCTGGGCATATACTCTTTAACATCGAGCTTGCCTTCGCTATACTGTGAAGCCTTTTCATCCAGGGCCATAAGCTCTTTTGAGTAGATCCTGGATTTAAGATTTGTGATGGCGTGGTTTAATAGATTAACGCATTTGTCCGCGTCTTCTTTGAAGCCCAGAGAATCCCGGTAGGTTTTTAAATTCTCGATATAATATGCCGGGTCCTCTATGCCGTACAGGGTTACCGCCTGCGGATTATTTATGGCATAGAACTCCGAGCCATTAACTTCGCCTTCTTTCACAAAATAATCCGCGACATCCTGCCTGATCTTAGCGTCGGCTATGTTAGTAAAAGGCGTAAGGTCGTAATCACCAGCACCGCCTTCAAGCGCTATTAAGTCTACGCCATATTTATCGCGCATATACGATATGATCGAGGCAATGGACTGCTGGGCAGAATAGTTGCAGTGGGCGTCCTGGATGTGTATGATGGTCTTGTCGAGTGTGCCTTTGAAGGTGTAGGCAATTTCGCCTAAGTTTATAGGGACCTTAATGTCCCCTATATTCATCTTATTATGAGCTAATAGGGATTCAGAAGACAAAGGCCTGCCTATGCCTTGAGCTTCACCTAACGGCCCTATTGATTGCAGGATAAAGGTGAAGCATACGGCCAAAGCCATTATTTTGCAAATTATATGTCGCCTTAATGGTATTACCATATACATATGAGTTTACACGATAATAATATCAATTCAAGTCGGATTCTCTTACTTTTTTATGCCTTAACAAAATGCCCTGCACCAGTCGGCTAACCGTTAAACGATAGCCTCCGGTACAGGGCATGTACCACTACACATTATGGCCGTGCCATGTACCCGAGCGATGGCTATCTCTAGTTTTCGCGAGTGGTACATGGTGGAGCCTACGGGAGTCGAACCCGTGACTCAGCGTTGCGAACGCTGCGTAATTCCACTTTACTAAGGCCCCATTTTGGGAATACTATACAACAGTCCGGCTTATCCAGTCAAGGTAATCCTTGCTGCCGGCAATGATCGGTATCGCTATGATTTCAGGCACCTCATAACTATGCATTTTTTTTACTTCAGTTTCTATTTTTTTAAAATTTGACCGCCTGGTCTTCATCACGATAAGAACCTCTTTTGCGCTGTCAATCTTGGCCTTCCACCAGAATTTAGATTCTATGCCGGAGACGATATTAGCGCATGCGACGAGCTTCTTTGCTAATAAACGGTTCACGATCTTACGCGCTTCCTGACGCGACGCGCAGCTTACCGTTATTGAGATAAAACTATTATTCATATTTTGTAATTTTATGTTTTGGAATGGGGAATCTGCGGGATTCGATATAAAAAACGTAATATTACGTAAGAGTACCGATCATAGTGCCGACAGCATCCTGGACCAGCGCCCAGTCCTGCTGATTATGTATGGCGAATTTCTGCTTTCTTTTCCATCCGCCCTCCGGCCTCTTCTGCCACAGGTAGAAACATACCTGTTTTCTTCCGTAGCTTTCAAGCAGGACTACCGCCGACCACCAGCCGAAACGCTTATTTATCGTCTTATGATCAAGTACCTTTAATGGCGCGACTATCGGTACTTGCTCTTCTTCGCGTATATTTTTTGGCTCGGGCATACCCCTATCCCCCTTTCTATCTTCTTAAGGATACCTGATAATCAGAACCTGTCTTCTCTACTACAACATGTCCCTCTCTGGCGAGCCAGCCTATGCTCATAAGGACTCTGTCTCTTTCGGTGCTGATGCCATTTATTATCTCTTTTAGGGAACTTTTTCCGTGCGTATCAAGGTAGTGCCATATATCACCTGCCGTAATCCCTATTTCCGTAATCATTTTTGCACCTCCTAATTAGATGGCTTGCTCCCTCTTGTTATAACTGCCGCAAAGAGGGCAGATAGAGATATCATCATGTAAGCTGTCTATATACGTATGAAAGCATATGGAACACTTCCAGGCGTTCTCGACATGCTTTTGGTCTGGGGTGACACTCCTAAGTTTTTTATATCCCAGTATTGCCCATACGGCAAGTATCGCAACTACAGAAAACAGGATATAAATGAATATAAGCGTTCCAATATCTATTCTTATCATAATATTACCATATAATATGGGAAATACAAATATTTTTTACGGCTCTATTTTATCGCTATCTACCCTGGCAGCGGTCAATGTAATAAATTCTTTATCGCTCTCAAAAAGCTCCGCGTCAAAGCCCGAAAGGACATATTCGTCGCCCGCGGCACGCTCCCCTACTATGGCTGACCGGGCATCAATAGACATAAGAAATTTTTGCTCAAGCGCTGTCCGTTCTTGCGTTGATGGGCTCACGTTTAACACACTTCTTTCCAATATCGGCCCCAAAAATGACACATTGGAAAATTTCACGCTTTTATTAACTTTTGGCACAACGACAACGGTAAACGCCGAAAGCCAAAATAGATGCCACGCCGCGGAAAGTAATATCGCGAGCACAAGAACTTTGCCTTTAAGCAAATTTATCCCAAATTTTATTCTTGCCCCTTGCCCCATGCCCCTTGCCCCTGTTCTATTGGTTTGTCGCTATATTTATTTGAGACACGCCTTCTCTGCGGCATGCGTCCCATATGCTCACTACGCGGCCCAGTGGCGCGCGCGAATCAGCTTTTATGAGCAGCCCCACTTTTTCCTTTGTAAGGATCTTAAGGCGCGAAACAAGCTCATCTTCGGAAATTTCCCTGTCTTCGAGATACATCTTGTCGTCTTTTGTTATGGTAACCACGACATTATCCTGCTGCACTACCTCACTTGTTACCGCTTTTGGAAGGCTCACACTTATTCCCGGCTGGAATATAAAACTTGATGTGAATAGAAAAAACACAAAAAGAAGAAAAAATATATTCACCATAGGAGTAAGATCAAGCATGCCTTTTTCCAGCTTCACGCGGCGCTTAAACTTCATACGTATCCCTTCGCGAAGATAGCAGATTTACCAGATCCGTAGCGCTCCTCTCCATATCGTACACAAGGTTATCGGCCTGATTAACGAGATAGTTGTAAGCCACATAAGTCGGTATGGCTACCGCCAGCCCGGCCAACGTCGCGAGGAGCGCTTCCCATATACCGCCGGAAAGATCACCTGGATTCACAGGCGTCATCGTAAGCGCCTTGAACTGAATGGCCTGAAATGCCTTTATCATGCCGCTCACGGTTCCCAATAATCCTAAAAGCGGAGTGATGTGGGCTATTGTAGCTATTATCGGAAGGTGTTTTTCAAGACGCGGTATTTCAAGCTGCGCCGCTTCATCTATAGCCTCTTTTATCTCCGGCTTCGACCGGTCATGTTTTAATATGCCTGCCTTTATTATATGCGCTATGGGCCCCGGCGTCTGATTGCACATTTCTATGGCTTCAATAATCTTATTGCGCTTAAGGTGCTTCAGTATCTCATCCATAAATTTCTGGGCATCCACCCTTGCCCTGTTGAAACTATATATCCTTTCGATTATTACCCCGAAAGCTATTATGGATAAGATTATTATCAGATACATCACCGGGCCGCCTTTTTGTATCATATCCCACATATTTCCTCCTGTAATATTTTTACTGTTTCAGTTCTTTTAGTTTCTTATACATTCTTGCCGCATCGTCCGGCATCTTCCATTTCTCGAAATTCTCTGCGGCATTCAGCAATATCGACGCGCCCTGGTCCAGCGCGTCAGGACTTAACTCAGAGCCCGGATATTTTTTGGAAAAAACGCTGAAAGAATCCACTGCTTCCATATCTTTATTCATTCTATAATAACACCAGCCGATCTGATACTGGGACTTTAGTGAAATATCGCCGTTGGCGGCACCCCTGGACAGCGTCTTAAAAATTTCAAGCGCTTCGTCATATTTACCGGTATTGTATAGAATATTTGCCATATAAAATTTATAAGCCGTGTCGTCTTTCCATTTAGGCGATAATTTTACCACCCTGTCAAATTCGGCCATGGCCTGCGCGAAAAGTCCATTTTTTAAATAAGCGACTCCCAATTTTAGCATAGCTTTATCTTTCAGCGCCGTCTGGGGAAAATTCACCAATAAGCTCTGATAGGCCAATATAGCGAGGTCGTATTTTTTTGTGGTTAAAAATATATCGCCGAGACGATATTGGGCATAGTCCGCATATGGGCTGTCGGGATACTCCCTCAAAGAATCATCGAAGGAGTTTGCCGCATTGTCATAGTCGCCGCCATCGAGGTATATATCGCCTATTTTGCATAAAGCGCTTGAGGTAAATACGGCGCTCTCGAGATTTTTGACCGCTATCTTAAATTCTGCGAGCGCGTCTTTGGCCTTATTCTCTTTAAGATATATCCAGCCTAACTGGTAATGAAGTTTCCCTGTGTCCGCCGCAGATAAAAATTTATCTATGCTTGCTAAGCAAACATCTTCGGCCTGGGCCAACTTACTATTTTCGCATAATATCCTGGCCTTAACATAGCGGCTTTCCGCCGCTACAGCCGTCCTGGGAAATTTAATATTTATACTATCGCATAATTTCAATGCCTCTTCCGCCATCGACTTCTTTTCGTAGCAGTACGCAAGCCACAACAATGAGTTGCTTGCTATCAAGGAGCTTGATGATCGGTTCGCGCATATCCCAAATCTTTTAATGCTTTCATCGAAATCTCCAAGACTAAAATAGGCCTGGGCAGTCCTGAATAACGCGAGATCTGCCCATTTCGCATTGGGTGAAATAGAGATGGCGCGTTTTAAGAATACCAAAGAATCGGCATATTTTTTCTGCTTTAAACTTATATCACCGAGCAGATAATAGCTGTCAGCCGTCTTCTCCGATAAAGGATATTTATCAATAAGACTGTTTAAATAGTTTTGGGCGTCTTCAAGCCTTCCCGAGAGGTATTCATTTTCCCCTATCTTGAATAGCGAGTCTACGGCCACTCTGTCCAGAGGATAAAGCGATACAACATCGCCGAATATGGATGTTGAGTCTTCTAAAAATCCTAATCTGTAATAAGACCACCCTTTGGAATACAAAGCATATGGCAAATATTTCGACATCGGATATTCATCCAATATCTTCTGATAATATTCAAGAGCCTTTTTATAATCACCGCCTCTATAGTATATGTCGCCTATCCAGTACAAAGCGCCGTCTTGCAACGCGATGGCAGAAGGAGAATCCAGGACAATATTAAATTCATAAGAGGCTCTCCTGAAATTATTCTGATAATAAAAGCAACGCCCCAAAAGAAGCCGCACTTCATATACGCGCGGCGTTTCAGGATATTTATCAAGAAAATCTTCTATGTTTTCCTGCGCAAGAGCGTAAAATCCGTCGCTAAACGCTTTCTTGGCGAATATAAATTCCGCCTCTTCCCCACCCTGGGCAAAGCAGAAAGATGAAACTAATAAAAACAGCATTATTACCATTAAACCCCGAACGCCGGACACCGGACATCTAACCCCTATCACGCTAATGCCTCTTTCAAATACTGTCCCGTATAAGATCTTTTATTCGCTACAATATCTTCAGGTGTGCCTTCAGCCACGATTTCGCCGCCTTCATCTCCGCCCTCCGGCCCAAGATCTATTATGTAGTCCGCGGTCTTTATGACATCCAGATTATGCTCTATAACGAGCACTGTATTGCCCTGTTTTACAAGAGCATGCAGAACATTTAAGAGTTTATCTATATCTGCGAAGTGCAGTCCTGTCGTAGGTTCATCGAGTATATAGAAAGTCCTTCCGGTAGAAGTTTTTGAAAGCTCTGCCGCGAGTTTTATCCTCTGTGCCTCTCCTCCTGAAAGAGTCGTTGCCGACTGTCCCAATCTCACATATCCTAAGCCGACATCGTAAAGCGTCTTTAACTTATTCCTTACCGAAGGGATATTCGCGAACAATTCCAACGCCTCTTCTATAGACATACCAAGCGCGTCGGCTATGGACCTGCCCTTGTATTTTACATTTAACGTCGCGTCATTAAATCTTTTTCCTTTGCACACTTCGCATTGTACATATATATCCGGTAAAAAATGCATCTCTATCTTCTTTATGCCGTCACCCATACAGGCCTCACAGCGCCCGCCCTTCACATTAAAACTGAACCTGCCGGGCTTATAACCGCGTACTTTAGCGTCGGGAATCCTGGAGAATAGATCCCTTATCGGAGAAAAGGCCCCCGTATATGTCGCGGGATTGGAGCGCGGCGTTCTTCCTATAGGCGACTGGTCTATCACAATGACCTTGTCTATGGAATCGATACCCTCTATCTTTTTATGCGCGCCCGGCTTTTCCTTGGCTCTGTAGAATTTTTTTGCAAGCGATCTGTATAATATATCGTCCACAAGCGTGCTCTTGCCTGAACCGGACACGCCCGTAATACATACAAACAACCCGAGAGGTATTTCGACGTCTATATCTTTGAGATTGTGCTCCGTGGCGCCTATTATCTTTAATCTTTTGGCTTTAGCATACGATCTTCTTTTGTCGGGTATCCCTATCTTCAGCTGCCCTCTCAAATATTGCCCCGTCAGCGATTCTTTTGACTCGAGAACGTCTTCCAAAGTCCCGCTTACCAGCACCCTGCCCCCGTGCTCACCGGCTCCCGGCCCCAAGTCTATTATGTGATCGGCTTTCCGCATGGTAGCCTCATCATGCTCCACGACTATCAGGGTATTACCAAGATCTCTTAGCGTGATAAGTGTATCGAGTAATTTTGAATTATCCTTTTGATGCAGCCCTATACTCGGTTCATCCAAAATATATACCACCCCCACAAGCCCGGAACCTATTTGCGTAGCGAGCCTTATGCGCTGCGCTTCTCCTCCGGAAAGCGTGAAGCTGCGCCTGTCGAGCGTAAGATAATCTAATCCAACATTTATCATAAATTGTAAACGCGCGGTTATCTCTTTTAAAACCTGATGAGCTATTATTTTCTGGGTTTCATTCAATTCTAACCCTACCAGAAATTTCTTCAGCTCTTTTATCGACAGATCCGAGACCTCGGCGATATTTTTATTTTGTATGGTGACCGCGAGACTCTCTTTTTTAAGCCGCATGCCGTTGCATTCGGGACAGGGCTGAACAGACATATATTTATTTATTTCGGTTTTTATAAATTCGCTTTCGGTCTCACGGAAACGCCGCTCAAGATTAGGTACGACACCTTCGAATGATCCCCATTCTCCACCCGGCTGGCCGAATAACACCAATTTTTTAATATCTTTCGGCAGGTCTTTAAACGGAGTTTCCACATCGAATCCATATTTATGGGCAAGAGAGCGTAAGCGCCTTCTGTAGTATAGATAAAGCCCCTTGCCGCCGCGCCTCCAGGCGTCGACCGCGCTTATGACAGGCTTCGACTTGTCCGATATGACAAGTTCTGGATCTATCTCCATCTTATTGCCGAGGCCGTCACAGACAGGACATGCCCCATACGGAGAATTAAATGAGAATATCCTTGGAGCTATCTCTCCTAAGCTTATACCGCAATCTACACAGGCATAAAGTCCGCTGAAAAGGATATCCTTCTTTTTGTCGGCCGACTCTACGCTTACAATTGCCAGGTCTTTTCCTACCTCGAGCGCCGTTTCCACGGAATCGGTAAGGCGTTTACGGATATCGCCTTTTAATACAAGCCGGTCCACTACTATCTCTATTGTATGCGCCCTCTTCTTGTCGAGCGAGATCTTGTCTTCGAGCTCCATTACGTCGCCATCGACCCTGACCCTTATAAATCCGTCTTTCTTTGCTTTTTGGAATAAGTCCTTGTGTTCGCCCTTTCTACCTCTTACCAGCGGTGCCAACACAAGCGTCTTTGTGCCCTCGGGTAATTTCAATATATGATCCACTATCTCCTGGGAAGTCTGTCTGGTTATCGGCTTTTTACATTTGGGACAATGCGCGACTCCTATGCGGGCATAGAGCAGCCTTAGGTAGTCATATATCTCTGTCTGGGTTCCAACGGTAGAACGAGGATTTGAGCCCGCTGTCCTCTGCTCAATACTTATTGCCGGGGACAAGCCTTCTATATATTCAACATCCGGCTTTTGGAGCTGCTCGAGGAATTGCCTTGCGTAACTTGACAGGCTCTCAACATATCTGCGCTGCCCTTCGGCATATATGGTATCGAACGCGAGACTGGATTTGCCGGAGCCCGACAGGCCGGTGATGACGACCAGTTTTTGGCGAGGAATTTCGAGGTCTATATTCTTTAGATTGTGCTCTTTCGCGCCTTTTATTACTATGGAATCTTTTATCATTATGCCGCCTTATAGGTGATAATATTAACATATATACTTAATAAAAACAAGGGGACGCCTTACGGCGATCCCCTTGTTTTTATTAAACTATACTGTATTCTATTACTTCCTGCCTCTAAGCATCTTAGCGCATGATACGTCACCGGCTTTATCGATGAAATAGAGGTAGCCCTTCTGCTTCTTCACTTCGGGCTTAGCGACAACTTTACCGCCGCCGCCTTTCGACTTTCCTCTTGCCATCTTCGTCTCGACGACATTGCCCTTCTTATCGACGTAATAGAGATAACCCTTCTTTCTCTTTATGCCTACCTTCGCGACTTTCTGTGCCATTTTTCTTTCACCTCCCTTCACATATATATTTTTATTTAACTTCCTTTATCTGTATATACTCTTTGTTAACACGTCCTATGGTCTTGAATAAGTTCAGCTTCGCGTAAGTACAATCTTTTTCAATCTTACTTATAAAATCTTTCATCACGCGCCTTTTAGATGTCTGCGCGTTCGGACATCTGCATAGCTGGCTGGGAAATTTTGATTCTTTGGCAAACTTTTTTATTACATCCTCTCCTACATAGCACAGCGGCCTTATTATCACTATCTTACCTTTAAATAATTCCTGCCTTGGATTCATCGCGGAGAACTCGCCGTGATAAAACATATTTAAGAGAAGCGTCTCTATTATGTCGTCCTGATGATGACCAAAAGCTATCTTTGTGCAGCCGGTCTTCTCGGCGAGCGTAAAGAGCGCCTTGCGCCTGTTCCATGAGCACCAAAAACATGAGGTGGCTTTCTTCTTATCTTTAACTTTTATCTTCTCAAAACGATAAGGGATGTCATAGCTTTCGAATAACTTCTTTAATTCCTGGGTATGCACACATCCCGCGCATCTGAAATCAGTTTCTATGTGCGCCGCAAATAACTTATAATCTACAGGTGCCCACTTTCGCCTTTCATTCAATAGCTTCAGCATCGATAAGCTGTCTTTACCTCCCGATACGGCCACAAGTATCCTATCTTTGTCTTCTATCAGGTTGTAATCGGCGATCGCCCTGCCTATTCTGTTGGATATGTATGCGCCTGTCTTTGTTAAATTTCTCATTATTTAAGTTCCAACCTGCACGCTTTTAGCGACTCCTCCCAGCGTTGCAATGGCCGAGAGCGCCGCGAGATAACTTGTTTTAGGATTAGATTTCGACGGTACGCTCTCTGTTCTCGTCGAGATTTTCCCAAAATCACCGGTTATCTCAACTTCATGAACATTTTTTGTATAATCGGGCGATGTCACTATGCGCACGCGCGTCTTATCCGCGCCGATACCGGCAAGGCTCAACACAGCGCATACGTTAACGTTCTGCGGGAAACCCTTTATCGCTTCATTTGCGTTGCCGTCGAATATTACTGTTTCATTTTTTATATCGGATAGCTTTATATTTTTCTCTCTAAGGTATGGGGCGCCCTCAAGCCCTTTAACGGGCTTTCGCGTAGTCAGTACGACGGATTCCAATTTTCCCGCCGAAGCGGATTTCAACCCGTCTATGCCGCTTAAGGCTCCGCTGGGCAAATATACCTTTATACCCGCCTTGGCCGCGCTTACCAATAAACCTTCATTGCCAAGAAGCCCGCCTACGCTCATTATCAATATATCCTTGCCGTGTTTTATTGTTTTTTTCAATATATCTGCGGAGACCGACGCGCTTGCCGCCTCAACTACGAGATCCGCCTTCTTGATAATTCCGTCGAGTTCAAGAACAGGAATATTGCCTTTTAGTGATTTTTTTAACGAAGCGGATTTTTTGCCGTCCTTATCACATATTCCTACAAGACTTAAGCTGTTCTTAAGCGCGGATTGGCAAGCGAAAGCCAATTCGCTTCCTATTGTTCCGCATCCGACTATCCCAACTTTTATTTTATTCATATTTTTTATAGTTTAAAGCTTATGGCCTTAATATCCCGCTATCGCCGCGCCCTTATGTTCTCCGGTAACACGCAACATCCTGTCGAGAGTTTTCAGCGCCTTATCTCTTATTTCATCCGATACTTTAACCTCGTACACGAGTTTTTCGAGGCTGTGCGCGACCCATCCCAATGTTATAAGTTTCATATTAGCGCAGACGAGATTCTGCGTCGGCAAGTAAAATTTCTTATCCGGGTTCTCTTTCTGCAGTTTATACAACATACCGGATTCGGTGGCTATAATAAATTCTTCTGATTTTGATTGCCTGACATACTTGAACATCCCGCCCGTAGAGCATATATGGTCAGATAATGCCAGGACTTCGGGATTACATTCGGGATGAGCGATAACCTCCGCCGCGGGATGCTCCTTCTTTGTTCTTATTACATCTTCCTCCTGGAGTCTCATATGCGTCGGGCAGAAGCCTTCCCATAATATTATATCTTTTTCCGGAACCTGGCTCTGGACGTAGCGGCCGAGATTTTTGTCCGGAACAAATATTATCTGTTTCTCTTTAAGCGATTTAACAACTTCTACCGCGTTACTTGACGTGCAGGCAATATCGCTTTCGGCTTTTACTTCAGCACTTGTATTAACATAACAAACTACGGCCGCATCCGGATATTGTTTTCTCTTCGCGCGCAATTTTTCCGGGGTTATCATATCGGCGAGAGGACATCCCGCTTCTAGGACCGGTATCAGGACCTTCTTGCCCGGATTCAATATAGCCGCGCTTTCCGCCATAAAATGCACACCGCAAAAGACTATCACTTCCGCGTCGGTCCTTACCGCCGCCTGGGCAAGCGCCAGCGAATCACCGCTTATATCGGCTATCTCCTGGATCTCATCGCGCTGATAGTTGTGGGCTATTATGACGGCGTTCCTATCCTTCTTCAGCTTCGCTATCTTCTCTTTGAGGTCCTGGTTATACTTTATGTCGTCGTGATCCTGATATTGTGTGGGCATCTATTTTACCGTTATTATAGCGTTATCTATCAGCCTTGTCTGTCCGAAAAAGACGGCAAGAGCTACCATTATCTCGCCTGAAATTACTTTTAAATCCTTAAGCTCTTTAGTATCAACGGCTTTTATATAATCTATCTTCGCGGCCGATTTTTGCGTTATCATATCTTCGATAACCCTGATGATCTTTTTTGGATCTCTCTCGCCCTGCTTTACAAGGTTCTCGACCTGTTTAAGTGATTGGTGCAGCACTATAGCGTCCTTTCTCTCCGTAACGGATAGATACATATTCCTTGAACTCATCGCGAGGCCGTCTTTTTCTCTTACTATAGGCATTATCTTAACGTCTACACCCATATTGAGATCCGAAGCCATCTTCTTTATCATCAGCGCCTGCTGCATATCTTTCTGGCCGAAATAAGCGACATCCGGCCTGACTATGTTAAATAATTTTGTGACAACGGTCGCTACGCCTTTAAAATGTCCCGGCCTTGACTCGCCGCATAGAGTGTCGGTCAATTTCTCTACGGTAACATAGGTGGCATAACCTTCGGGATACATATCTTTTAATGAGGGGTAAAATATTACATCTACACCCGCGTCTCGGGCCAACCCTTCATCATGCCTTAAGTCTCTCGGATATTTTTCAAAATCTTCTTTTGGGCCAAACTGCATGGGGTTTATGAATATACTCATCACAACTACATCGGTATGTTTTTTAGCGGCTTTTACAAGGCTGGTGTGGCCTTCGTGAAGATATCCCATGGTGGGGACAAAACCGATAGACTTGCCTTCTTTCTTCATCATCTTCACGAATGTGGACATTCGCGAAATATTTTCTATAGTCTTCATTCTAAGCTTTACCTAATTCTCTTAATCCCCTCAAAACAAACTCACGCTCTTTTATCCGAGGATGTGGTACCGTGAGCCCCTCTTCGCTGATATTTTCATCGCCGTAATAGAGAATATCCAGATCTATCGTGCGTGGCGTATTCTTAGCTATCCTTTTGCGGCCCAACTTTTCTTCTATGCTATTTAACACTCTTAATAAAGGCCTTGCCCCAAGAATTGTATCTACCTCTATCACGCCGTTTAAAAATTTACCCTGCGGGATATCGCTGACAGGGGCAGTCTCATATATCGTCGAGCTTCTTAATACTCTTATCGATTCATTATCCTTTAACGCTTCAATGGCTTTTGTAATGTATTTAAGCCTATCGCCAAGATTTGAGCCAACCGCTATGTAGCATTTAACCATTAAATAAGTTTTTTCTTTATGCGATCTACCGCTTCCCTGATGCGCTTCTTATCGACAGTTACCGCGAATCTGACATATCCTTCGCCATGATCGCCGAAACCATTTCCGGGCGTCGCTATAATATCGCAATTTTCTAAAAGAGCTTTCGCGAAAGTGGCCGATGTATAACGCGGCGGAACTTTCGTCCATACATAGAATGTTGCCTTGGGCTTCTCTACTTTAAGCCCTATGGAGTTAAGGCCTTCGACGAGAATATCGCGCCTGTCCTGATATATCTTTACCGCTCTCTTTATGTGCTTATCGTAATTATCTAAAGCCGCGGCTCCCGCGCGCTGTATAGCGGAGAATATTCCGGAATCGATGTTCGACTTCACTTTAGCGAGGCCTTCTATGATTTGGGCGTTACCGCACGCGAAACCTATGCGCCAGCCTGTCATATTAAATGTCTTGGAAAGTGAATGGAACTCCACCGCGACATCTTTGGCGCCGTCTATCTCAAATATGCTTGGGGCCCTATAGCCATCAAATGTCATTTCCGAATACGCTGCGTCGCAGCATATTATAATGTTGTGCTTTGCGGCAAATTCTACAACGTCTTTTAAGAAACTTTTATCGCATACAGCCGATGTGGGATTATTCGGGTAATTTATAAAGATCATCTTTACTTTATGCAGCTGGTGATGATTTATCGCTCTTAAGTCAGGAAGAAACTTATTCTTTTCTAATAGCGGCATATATATAACTTCGCCGCCGGCAAATATCGTCCCTGACCTATACGGAGGGTAACATGGATCCGGTACCAATACGGCGTCGCCGGGATTGATAAAGGCAAGCGGTATATGAGCGATACCTTCTTTCGAGCCTATAAGAGGATAGACTTCCTTATCGGCGTCCATGGTTATGCCGAATCTTTTCTTCAGCCACTTCGCCGCGGAATTTCTGAATTCAGGTATGCCCTGGTCGAGCGAGTATCTATGCGTCGAGGGATCGCGCACAGCCTTATTGAGCGCGTTTATAACAAATTTTGGCGTGGGAATATCCGGATCCCCTACACCCAAATCGATAATATCACGCCCTTCTTCACGAGCCTTCTTCTTCGCCTTGTCTATCTCTACAAATAGATACGGCGGCAGCCTCTTCAACCTATCCGACTTCTCAAAATTCACTCTTCGCTCCTTTATAAAGCCAATACGTCCTTCATTGCGAATAGGCCGTTCTTTTTACCGGCAACGAATTTCGCGGCCTGAAGCGCGCCCTTAGCGAATATATCGCGTGTCTTCGCGCTATGCGTTATCTCTATCAGATCCACATCACTTTCGAATGTTATAGTATGTTCGCCGACTATCTCGCCTTCGCGTATGGAACTGATAGCTACGTCGCTATCTTTTCCTTTTATGCCTTTTACTATTCTCTCTATCTCTTTCGCAGTCCCGCTGGGCGCGTCCTTCTTTTCAGCATGGTGCGCCTCAAGAATACTTATCTCATACTCACTGCTTAATATCTTAGACGCGTCTTCGACAAGTTTAAATAAAAGATTCACGCCGACCGACATATTGGGAGATAACACAACCGGAATATTGGCGGACGCTTCCCCTATCTTATTCTTTTCTTCTTCCGATAATCCCGTAGTACCTATTACAATAGCTTTTTTGTTTTTTTCACATATCGCAAGGTGCTTCATCGTCGCCTTCGGCGCGGTAAAATCTATCAGACAGTCGCATCCGGCTATCGCCTCTTCCGCGTTCCCATCGACATCAAATTGGCCTGCCACATTTAATTCAGGGTCTTCCTTCGCCAGGTCGATTATCCTCGACCCCATCTTTCCATTTGAACCGCTTACACAGATTTTAACCATTACAAAAACTCCTTCCTATATTAACTTGTAATCCTTAAGGGCCTTTACAAGCTTCTCTTTATTCTCCGGGAGCATTTCACACAAAGGCAGCCTCATTGCCGGATCGATCATCTTCATAAGCCCCATCGCTGTTTTTACCGGGATCGGGTTTGTTTCGATAAACATGGCCTTTACGAGATTCAGCGTCTTGTAATGCAATTGCTCGGCCTTTTTAATGTCGCCTTTTTCAAAAGCGGCGCACATATCAGCGATATCACGCGGTATAATATTCGCGACGACAGATATGATACCTACCCCACCTATCGATAAGACCGGCAGCGTCAACGCGTCATCACCCGATATGAGCAGGAAATTTTTCGGACATATGTTTCTTATCCTGGCCATCTGCTCTAAGGACCCACTCGCTTCTTTTACGCCTATTATATTCTTTATTTCGGCAAGTTTAGCGAAAGTTTCCGGTTCGATATTTACACCGGTCCTCGAGGCGATGTTGTAGAGTATTATCGGTATATCTACCGCCTCGGCTATCGTCTTAAAATGAAGATATAGCCCTTTCTGCGTCGGACGATTATAATATGGGCTGACTTGCAGCGACGCTTGCGCGCCGGCCTTCTTGGCGTGCTTAGTAAGAGCTATCGCTTCGTCCGTTGAGTTTGAGCCGGTTCCCGCGATAACCGGTATCCTGCCCTTTACAAACTGTATCGTCAGCTCTATAACTTTGTCATGTTCGTCGTACGAAAGCGTCGCGGATTCACCGGTAGTGCCGCAAGGAACAAGGGCGCTGGTGCCGTTCTTTATATGAAACTCTACCAGCTCTTTCAGCGCTTTCTCGTCTACAGATCCATTCTTAAAAGGTGTAACTAACGCGACCATCGAGCCTTTAAACATTTTCTATATCCCCCTCATATACGAGTTTTGCCTTGCCTTCTAAATATACATTCTTAAAACTTCCTTCAACCACATCAAAATAGACTTTCAGCGTCTCCTTGCTTTTTGTTTCGACAGTTACCGGAGAGAAGAGATGCTCAGATTCCGCAGCTATTATAGCGCTGGCCACCGCACCGGTGCCGCAGGCAAGCGTCTCATCCTCAACGCCTCTTTCATAGGTCCTTACAGAAATTTTACTATTAGGCTGATCGACTATTTTTACAAAATCGACATTTGCGCCCTCTGGAGAAAAATCAGCATGGTACCTCATTTTAGAGCCAAGTTCTTTAACGCCTATATTCTCGATATCTTCAACGAAATGAATAACATGAGGAACGCCCGTATTTGTAAAATTAACTTTATACGGGCACTCATTTATCATAAGGCACAGGTTCCAGTGAATATCTTTAGGCTCTGTAAGCTTAACTTTTATCTCCTGGCCTTTTACGCCGGCATCCAATACACCCGCCAAGGTCTCGATCTTCATATTATCGGATGCGATCTTTTTCATGCTTGCATAAAGAGCGATGCAGCGCGAGCCGTTACCGCACATCTCGGCTTCGCTGCCGTCAGGATTGAATATGCGCATCTTAAAATCAGCCTTGTCGGACTTTTCTAAAAGCAGGACTCCGTCGGCCCCGACTCCGTATTTCCTGTCGCATAGCTCTTTGGCGGTTTTTGAAAAACCGCTACCTAATTGACCATTGCGATTGTCTATAATGATAAAATCGTTTCCTGTAGCGACTGCCTTTGTAAATTTAATCATCTCAAAACCTTTGGTATGACTTCGCCGCGGACCAGGTCCCTGTATGCCTCCTGCTTCCTAACAACATAAATCTTGCCTTCTATAACCATCACTTCTGCCGCACGAGGACGTGAGTTATAGTTGCTGGACATAGTAAAACCGTAAGCTCCGGCGCCCATCACCGCCAATAAGTCGCCCTTATGCATTTGAGGCAAGAATCTATCCTTGCCGAGAAAATCCCCGGATTCGCATATCGGTCCGACCACATCCACCTTTTCGCTCGTATCGGCGCTGTCAATAGCAACCTTCACAGGCACTATCTTATGATACGCGGTGTATAAGCTCGGCCTTATGAGGTCGCTCATACCGCTATCTACGATTACAAACTTATTATGCGGAGTCTCTTTTGTGTATAAAACCTTCGTAACAAGTATTCCGCTGTTCCCGGAAATAAACCGGCCGGGTTCAAGCACTATCTTAAGCCCGGAACTTTTCAGCATCGGCAGGACTTTCTGCGCAAAGCTCTTTGCGGTCTGCGGGTTCTCTATCGAATACATGATACCCAGGCCGCCGCCTATATTGAAATAGTCCACCTTTATGCGGGACCTCTTCAAAAACTCCAACACCTTCTTTATAGCGTCAACAAACGGTTCGCCGTCCAATATCTGCGAACCTATATGTATGTGAACGCCCCTGATATTGAGATTAGGATATTCTTTGTGCGAATTAAATATATTCCGTACGGTACCGAAATCAAGGCCGAACTTTGTATCGCCCTTGCCGGTAACTATATGCGCGTGCGTTTTGGCCGTAACATCCGGATTTATCCTTAAGGCTATATTAACCTTTTTCTTTAACTCCCCAGCCACAGACTGGATCTGATCAAGCTCTTCTTTGGACTCCACATTAAATAACAGGATTCCAAATTTAATCGCGTCGGCTATCTCGTCACGCCTCTTACCCACTCCGGCGTAAACTATGTTTTTCGCCGCGGCGCGGGCAAGACGCGCTCTATACAGCTCTCCGCCGGAGACGATATCGAGCCCCGCGCCGTTCTTTACGAGGGCGCGCAGTACCGCGATATTTGAATTACTCTTCACAGAGAAACATATAAGCGGCTTTACAGAACTAAAGGCGGATTCAAGTTTCCTAAAATGGTCTATCAGTGTCTGATAGCTGTATAGGTAGAATGGCGTAGGGATCTTCTTAGCGATATCGGCAACCGCCACATCCTCGCAATAAAGCTCGTTATCCTTAAATGTAAATTCGTGCATAAATTACCTTTTTATCGACTTCTTTGATTTTACCGAGACGACCGGATTAAATAATTTAACGATCTCTTTTTTAATAAACTTATCTGAAAATCTGCTTAATTCGTGCTGAGTCATCGTCTTTATCTCGATAGAATTGTCTATCGAATATTTTACAAGTTCCCCCACTACCGTGTGAGCTGTTTTGAACGCGACACCTTTATTCACGAGATAATATACTATATCTGTCGCATATAAAGACTCGTCGTCCAACTGCGATTCTATCTTATCTTTATTAAACTTGAGCGTATTTACAAGCCCTCTTAAAACTTTTAGCTCTTTTATGAGCGTTTCAAATGAATCAAAAAGAGGCTCCTTGTCGAGCTGCATATCTCTATTATAAGATAGCGGCAGGCCTTTGATGACAGCCAAGAAACCTATGCGATTGCCATATAATCTACCGGCACTTCCTCTTATAAGCTCAAGAGCGTCCGCATTCTTCTTCTGTGGCATCAGGGAACTTCCTGTGCAGAACGCTTCGTCTATATCGACAAAATCGAACTCTTTAGTCGACCATATTATAAGATCTTCGGCAAATCTGGATAGATGCGTCGCTATAATGGCCGTAACGTTTAAAGCCTCCGCCACAAAACTTCTGTCGCTTACAGTGTATACTGAATTTTTCGTCGGCTCTAATTTCAGCCCTGCTAAACCTATGCCAAGCTTTTTGGCATATTTATCTATAGAAACGTTGTAATGCTTAGCCTCTATCGGTGTTCCGGCAACTGCGCCCGAGCCCATAGTTAGCTTTATATCTGAAGAGGCGATCTTCACTTTATCAAGGCCGGCTTCAAGCATCATAATATAAGCACCAATATAGTCTTTTAGGTATATGGGTTGAGCGTGTTGCATATGCGTAAAGCCCGGAATTATAACATCGTTATTGGCCTTAGCTAAAGATTTTAACGCGTCTATAACGCCTGCGCATAACATAACGACTTGGGCCAGCTTGTCTTTGCAATATACTTTTGTGGCAAATACAACCTGGTCGTTTCTCGACCGGGCAGTGTGCAGCTTAAGAGCAAGGTCGCCAATCTGCTCTGAAAGCATATCCTGTATCTGGCTGTGTACATCCTCATAGGATAGGTCCGGTGAAAATTTACCATTGCCTATCTTCAAAAGGGCCGCCTGGAGCCTCGACGCTTCCTGCGGCTTCAGATATCCGGCCTTACCCAGAACTTCAACATGGACCATAGAGCCCAAGATATCGTATTTCGCCAGCTTATAGTCATACTGTATGGATTTGGTGAATTCTTCCACTGACTGGTCCGTCGGTTTTGAGAATCTTCCACCCCATAATTTTTTAGCCATTATTTGCCTCTTCCTTTGTATGGCAATCCCCAGAGCTCGATAAAGCCTTTGGCAAGAGATTGATCGAACTTATCGCCCTCCTCATAAGTGGCAAGCTCCTTCTTGTATAAAGAGTCGGGAGATTTTCTGCCCACTACCGAGCAGTTGCCTTTATGAAGTTTGAGTCTTACTGTGCCATTGACATATTTTTGAGTGTCATCCACAAATTTATCAAGCGCCTCTCTCAAAGGCGAATACCAGAGCCCGTAATAAACAAGCTCTGAATACTTTAAGGATACGATATCCTTAAAGTGCATAAGCTCTCTATCGAGCACAAGACTTTCGAGAGCTTTGTGCGCGGTATATAAAACCCATCCCGCCGGAGCCTCATATATCTCTCTGGACTTTATCCCGACGAGCCTATTTTCGATCATATCGCTTCTGCCGACGCCGGCATCGCCCGCGATCTTTCCCAGTTTTATGATAAGGCTCACGCCGTCCATAGTTTTGCCATCAAGCTTTACGGGAATGCCTTTTTTAAACTCCACCCCTACATAACAAGGCTGCGCCTTTGCCTTATCTACTCCTTTCGTAAGACAATAGATATCTTCGTCAGGCTCGTAATAAGGATCTTCCAGCTTCCCACTTTCAATCGATATTCCCCAAAGATTAACATCAATCGAGTAAGGCTTCTTTTTTGTTGTGTCGATGGGGATATTATGATTCTTCGCATATTCTATCTCTTCGCTTCTTGTCTTTAATTCCCATTCTCTTACAGGCGCTATTATCTTCAATTTAGGATCGAGCGCCATCGTAGTAACTTCAAATCTTACCTGGTCATTACCTTTTCCTGTGCATCCGTGCGCTACATATTGCGCGCCTTCCTTCTGGGCCGTCTCGACCAGGCCCTTCGCTATAACCGGCCTTGAAAGCGCCGTTGCCAGCAGGTACGAACCTTCGTATATAGCGTTTGCCTTCAACGCTTTAAACACAAAATCGTCAACAAATTCACTCTTAAGATCACCAACAATAGCTTTTATAGCGCCGGTCTTTAAGGCTCTGGCCTTATAAGTCTGAAAATCAGACCCTTGCCCAACGTCAGCCATATAAGCGATAACTTCATAGCCCTTATTTTTTAGCCATGTTATGGCAACCGATGTATCAAGCCCGCCTGAATACGCTAATACTACTTTTTTGCCCATAAAAGTTCTCCCGTTATCCTAATAGTTTCAAAAGAATCGCCTTTTGTATATGCATTCTGTTCTCCGCTTGATCATAGACTACGGAATTCTTTGAGTCTATCACGGAATCTGTTATCTCGTCGCCTCTATGCGCTGGCAGACAATGCATTACCAGGCAATTTTTATTAGTCAGTTTCATTATGCCGTCGTTAATCTGAAATCCCTCAAAATCTTTCATTCTCTTATCGGCTTCTTTCTCCTGGCCCATGCTTACCCATACATCCGTATAGACTATATCGGCCCCCTTGGCCGCAACTTTCGGGTCGTGCGTAAATTCTATCGTAGACTGTGATTCTAAAGCGCACTTTTTAGCCGTATCGACCGCTTTCTTTAACGGCTCATAACCTTTCGGAGTCGCTATCTTAATATTAAGCCCTACCTTGGCCGCGGCGCACATAAGAGAATTTAATACATTATTGGCATCCCCTATATAGGACAGGGTTATGCCTTTGAATGTGCCGAATTTCTCTTTTATGGTGAATATATCGCTAAGCGCCTGGCAAGGATGCGCGAAGTCGCTTAAACCATTCACTACGGGTACGGTGGCATATTTAGCCAGGTCCTCGGCGTCCTCATGTTTATATGTTCTCGCTACAAGGCCATCGAGATATCTTGATAAGACTTTGGCGACATCTTTGACCGATTCCCTTCCGCCCATACCTATCTCCGAAGGGCCAAGATATATTGCGTATCCTCCCAGCTGCACCATGCCTATCTCGAAAGAAACCCTCGTTCTATTCGACGGTTTCTGAAATATAAGCCCTATCGATTTGCCTTTAAGCGCATCGGCATATTTGGCCTTATATTTTTTTAAGGCCTTGCCGGTATCCAGTATATCAATAATCTCTTCAACCGAAAGGTCAGTTACCGATAACAGGTTCTTCTTCATTTCGATCACCTTTTTTCTACAATTTTGCCAGGACTTTATCTAATATAGAAACCGCTTTATCGATCTCCTTCGCGCTAACTGTCATAGGCGGCATTATCCTCAATACCGTATCCTGCGTGCAATTTAACAGAAGACCCGCTTCGAGACACTTCTGATAAATATCCTCGCCTTTAATATTTAACTCCACGCCTATAACTAACCCCACCGATCTAATCTGGCTTATAAAATGATACTTCTTCTTCAGGGCCTTAAGCTTCTTTACCAGGTAGGCGCCCATCTTATTCGTATTTTGCAATAACTTCTCTTTTTTTATCGCCTCAAATACCGCAAGTGCCGCCGCGCAAACAATGGGTGAGCCGCCGAATGTAGACGCATGCGTCCCCGGAGTGAGCACACTAGCGAACTTCCCTCTCGCCACGCAAGCTCCTATAGGCACTCCGCCGCCTAAAGACTTCGCGAGAGTCATAATGTCAGGCTCGATACCATACTGCTGATAGCAGAAGAATTTGCCGGTCCTGCCCATGCCTGTCTGAACTTCGTCGAGTATCATTACGATATCTTTTTCATCGCAGAGCTTTCTGACTGCCTGCATATATTCTTTGCTGGCTATATTTATACCGCCCTCACATTGTATAGGTTCAAACATCACGGCGATAGTCTTTTCGTTTATCGCTTCTTTCAATGCTTCTATATCATTAAAAGGAATATGGATAAAGCCTTTTATAAGCGGCTCGAATCCCTTTTTAACCTTATCCTGGCCCGTAGCCGATATCATCCCAAGAGTTCTCCCGTGGAAAGACTTCGTCATCGTGATGATCTGGTACCTGCCATTGTCGTGGCCATACTTTCTCGCAAGCTTTACAGCGCCCTCGTTCGCTTCCGCGCCGGAATTCGCGAAAAATACCTTACCCGAAAAAGACTCTTCTATTATTCTCTTTGCCAAAAGTCCCTGCAGTTGTGAATAATAATTATTCGACACATGCATCAGTTTTTTAGCCTGTTTTGCCACCGCATTCGAAACCATCGGATGGCAATGTCCTATGCCCGATACCGCCCATCCCGGAAAAAAATCCAGGTATTCCCTGCCATCTATATCCCAAACCTTGCTACCCTTTGCCTTCTCAAGGCAAAATGGCACCCTTTTATAAGTGCACATGACGTACTTATCGTACATCTCTACCACCTTATCAGTCTTATTCATCTGTTTCTTTCGTCCTTCACTATTTCTTAGGCTTCTTCTTCTGGCAACCGCATGTACCGCACATAAAAATTCTCCTATTTTACGATCTGAGTACCGATACCTTTATCGGTAAACATCTCTAATAAAAGAGCATGCGGAATACTGGCGTCGAGTATATGAGCCTTCTTTACTCCGCCCTTAATGGCATTTACACATGATGCCACCTTTGGAATCATGCCGCCATATATGATATTCTTCTTCATCAAACTGTTAATCTCTTTCACAGTAAGCGTATTATATAACGTTCTTGGGTCGTCCTTGTCTTTCATGACGCCCCGCACATTTGTCAAAAGTACAAATTTCTCAGCTTTTAAAGCAACTGCTATCTCGCTGGCCACATCATCGGCATTCACGTTATACAAATTTCTATCCCGTCCGGTTCCCAGAGGATATATGACGGGTATTATATTGTCTTCTATCAGCTGCTTAACTACAGTGGTATCGACCGAAGTAACTTCTCCTACAAAACCAAGATCGATTTGGGATTTGAGTTTCTTCACTTTAATAAGGTCATTCTCCCGCCCGCTCAAACCAAAAGCTTTAGTACCAAGGCCTTTGAGCGTATTTACAATCTGCTTATTTATAGTATGCAGCGCCTTATCGATAATGTATATCGACTCCTTATCGGTAACACGTCTGCCGCATATAAATTTCGGCTCTATGCCCGCCTTCTTCATAAACTTCGATATAAGAGGACCTCCGCCGTGCACAAGTATCGGCCTCATACCGGCGTAGTTCATGAATACGATATCCTCGAGCACCGACGGATCGATACCCTTCTCGTCCACGGCGGCACCGCCATACTTGATCACGACGACTTTCTCAAAGAAATTTTTTATATAAGGAAGCGCCTCAATCAATACTTCGCTCTTTTTAATTGCCTCTTTCATATGTATTTCACCTATTTCATCGCCCCGGTGACATGTGGTTTACTCCGCCACACCGGGGCGGTGTATTTATGTGCTATACTCCGAGTTTATGACTACGTATTCTTTGGAAAAGTCGCAGGTCCATGCCGTCGCGCCTGCTTTGCCGCTTTTCAGATCTACCGTTATATAAACCTTCTTCTTCTGAAATATCTTTTGCGCTTTTGCCCTATCGAAATTCTTTATACTCTGGCCGTTTAAAAGCGCTTTCATATTTCCAAGATATACATCAGCTTTATCCGGATCAAAATCTACTCCGCCGGCGCCGGCCGCCGCCACCACCCTGCCCCAGTTAGGATCCTCTCCGCATACAGCGCATTTTAACAGGTTCGATGTGGATATTTTTCTCGCTATCTTTCGCGCGTCATCCACGCTCTTCGCTCCCACAACCCGTATCTCAATAAATTTTGTAGCCCCTTCTCCGTCCACGGCAAGCAACTTAGCAAGTTCTTTGCATAAATATTTCAGAGCCGTGGTAAATTTATCATAGTCTTTGCCGTTAGACTTTATACATCTATTCTTCGCAAGGCCGTTAGCCAGTATAAAGCATGAATCGTTCGTGCTCATGTCCCCGTCAACGGATACCATATTAAATGAATCGGCTATTGCCTCATCAAGGCTTCGGGCCAGCATCTTTTTAGTTATCAAAGCGTCGGTAGAAATAAATGATAGCATCGTAGCGTGCATTTGTGTCTTCATATCGGGATACAGCATACCGACACCTTTACACGCGCCGCCTATAGTAACTGTAGCCGAACCCAGCTTTACCCTGACGGCCAATTCTTTTTTAACCGTGTCCGTCGTCATTATCGCCTGAGCGAATATGCTTCCATTTGCCGCGGATAAGCATGCGACAAGCTCGGGCACGGCGGACTCTATCTTTTCTATCGGCAGATAGTGGCCTATGATGCCTGTTGACGCGACTAAAACCTCTTTATCCCCCAGCAGCAGCCCCTCACCTACGAGCTTGGCCATGTTGGCCGCGTCCTTATCTCCAATTTTACCGTTAGCGCAGTTGGCGTTCCCGCTATTTACAACCACCGCCTGATGCGTCTTATTGCCCAAATATTTCTTGCTTACCTTTACCGGAGACGCCTGAAATCTATTTTTAGTAAAACTCGCCGCGGCGAAAGCGGGCACTTCGGAATATAGAAGCCCAAAGTCAAGCCGCCCCGACTTCTTTATGCCGGCTTTTACACCGCTTGCCAAGAAACCTTTCGGCGCCGTTACCCCGCCTTTGATAATATTCATCTATTAAACAAGCCCTTCCGTCTCGTCGAATCCGGCTATTATATTCATATTCTGTACTGCCTGGCCCGCCGCGCCCTTTTTAAGATTATCTATGCACGCGACGGCTATCAGCATATCACCGGTAACCTTCAAGCCTATATCGCAGTAATTCGAACCGACTATGTCTCTTATCTGCGGCAGCTTCCCTTCATCATATACCCTTACAAAAGGCTTGCCGCTGTAAAACTTCTTGTAAATATCTATCGCACTTTCCGTGTCGAGCTTCTTCGTCAGCTTCATATATATAGTAGAGAGTATGCCTCTATTCATAGGTATAAGATGGGGTGTAAATACAACCTCCATCTTTTTGCCTCCGATTTCCGACAGTATCTTGTTTATCTCGGGCTTATGCTGGTGGTCATTGACCTTGTATGCCTTAAGATTCTCATTTACCTCACTGAATGATAGCGCGAGATCGGGCTTTCTGCCCGCGCCGGTAACTCCGCTTTTTGAATCTATTATGACAGAACCGTCGTCTATCGCTTTCTCCTTGACCATTGGCGAAATACCTAAAATAGCGCTGGTGGGATAACATCCCGGATTCGCTATTAACTTGGCCTTCTTTATCTTCTCCGAATAGATTTCCGGTAAACCGTATACCGCAACAGGCAGATTAGCCTTATCGCTATGATCTGTGCCATACCAGGTTTTATATACATCGGCGTCAAGCCTATAGTCGGCGCTTAAATCTATGACTATCTTGCCCGCCTTCAGGAACACGGGCGCTATCTGCATCGAAATTTTATGAGGAAGCGCCAGAAATACCAGATCAATATTTTTAGCCATCTTTTCGGCATCCGGCTTATGACACACAAGATCACATCTTCCTTTGAATGCCGGAAATATCGAAGATATGGGCTCTTCCTTATCAATAACGGCGGACAGTTCCGTTATCTTCACGCCCTTGTGATTGATCAAAATTTTTATGACTTCTTCGCCGGCGTAACCTGTCGCGCCGACAACTCCAACCTTTAACATATCCCTCTCCTTTTCTGCTTCGCCCTTCAACTTGTAGTATCCAGTTGGGCTTCGCAGGAATTTCTTGTAAGGCCCTACGAAGCCATACCTGAATTCTCAATATTTGAACGGCGAAGTAGGCCCTTCCGTCGAGTAAAGTATTTATATTAAATTAAAAAACCTATCCTGTCAACTAAAATATCGTCGGAAGTTGACAAGATAGGTTTTAAATTGTCGTCGAGGTTTTTAATTACCTCTTAGTATATTGGAATCTCCTTCTTGCTCGCTTACGGCCATACTTTTTGCGCTCCCTGGCGCGCGCGTCGCGCGTAAGGAACTTGGCCTTTTTGAGGGTAGACTTTAAGCTCTCCTGTATTTTAACAAGAGCTCTTGCTATGCCTAATTTCATCGCACCGGCCTGCCCGCTGGCCCCGCCGCCTGCCACCATCGCAAATATGTCGTATTGGTCCGGTAATTTAACCAGTTCGAGCGGCTGCATAATAATAAGGCGATGACTTTCCCTGATGAAATAGTCATTGAACGGCCTTTTATTTACCGTCATCTTTCCGCTTCCTGGAATCATGCGGACACGCGCGGTAGCCTCTTTGCGTCTTCCGGTTGCAAAATATTGGACTTTCTCTGTCATTATCTTATATACTCCTTAGTGCTTTACACAGCCAGCGGCTTTGGCATCTGAGCCTTATGCGGATGGTTCTCATCTGCATATACCCTAAGCTTTTTCAGCAACTTAGCCCCAAGCTTACTTTTGGGAAGCATCCCCTTAACCGCGTGCCTTATAACGTAGTCCGGATGCTTCTTCATCTTAGTAGCGAGATTTTCCTTATGCAAACCGCCTGGATAGGCAGAATATCTCAGATACATCTTATCTTCGATCTTATTACCCGTAACTTTGATCTTGCTCGCGTTTATTACGATAACCTCATCGCCCGTATCCTGGTGAGGTGAATATATAACTTTGTTTTTACCTATCAATACAGCGGCTATCTTGGACGCAAGCCTGCCCAGCACCTTGTCTTTTGCGTCGACAATGTACCAAGCTTTTTGTATATCCTTTGTTTTCGCTATATAAGTCGTCATAACCCCTTCTTTGTCCTTATTAAATAGAACCGCCTCTTATTATTCAAGAGGCGGTAAATGATACCATACACACTATGCATTGTCAACTAAAATATATAATTAAAGAACGCCCCGCTGACTTAAGTCTTCTTTCAGCTTATCGGCACCCTCGTATCTTATGGACTCTATGCCAAAATCGCTGGCCTCTCTTATCAGATCCTCGCGGTCATCTATATATATAACCTGCGACTTATCACCGCCTGCCTTACTTACGGCGTCCTCAAATATCTTCTTTTCGGGCTTCATAGCGCCCACGGCAAAAGACAGGATAACCTCGTCAAATATCTTTATTATATCAAATTTTTTCTCTATATACTCAAAATGCAGCCTATTAACATTGGAAAGCAAAAACAATTTATATTTTGACTTCAACTGCCTTGCCAGATTGCAAGACTCTTTATCCTCCCAGAATATATCGTTCCATATCGAAACAAAGTCATTAAATGGTATCTTTATATTAAGAAACTCTGTTACGCGTGAATAAAATACCTTCGGCGATATAAGGCCTTTTTCAAAGTCCCTCGTGATTTCTGAGTCAAAAAAAAGACTGCGAACCTTTTCGGAATCTAAATGAAAAAGACTCGCTATCTTCTTTGCCGATATCCTGTGGTCAAACCTGATTAAGGTATTACCTAAGTCAAATATTATTACTTTGACAGATTTGTTCCGTGATAACACTTCATTGCCTTTGGATTACAAAACGACTTGCCATGAGACGCAAATTTTACACTGCTCTCAACGGCGGTGGCCATAAGGCTCAACGCTATAATAGCTATGCCGAGAGTATAACCAAGCGTCTTTAATAACCCTTCTTGCTTTTGGGCAAGTACACAGAGGACATAACCGATACCGAGCGACATAAACAACATGAACGCGCCCTTCATTAAATACATCTTCCCCCTCCTTCCCTGCCCTTAGGCAGGCTTTAGTACTCCACCTTCATCAAACAGAGCCCTTTTGCCGGCGCTGTCGGCCCTACAAGAGCCCTGGTCTTCGTCTTTAAAATTTCATTCACTATGGATTCGGATAACTTTCCGCGGCCTATCTCCAATAGTGTTCCGGAGATTGTCCTGACCATGTTGTACAAGAACCCGTCGGCACATACATCAATATATACCAAATCGCCGCATCTTTCAACTTTAATATTCTTTATCGTACGGATAGTATTTTTCTCTTTTGACCCGGAGGCTTGAAACGCCTTAAAATCGTGCCTGCCCACAAGCGTTGCCGCCGATCTTCTCATGCGGCTTATATTCAGCGGATAGGAAAACCTCGCGACAAAATGTCTTATAAATGGGTCTACAAAATGTGAGGTCGTTACGGTATAACGGTAGTGCTTCGACTTTGCGCATCTCTGGGCGTCAAATCCCGAAGATACCTGTTCTATGGAGTTCACTAATATATCGTCGGGCAAAGCGCTATTCAGCGCCGCCTTGATTTTATTTATAGGAAGTTTTGAATTTGTCCGAAAATTAGCCACCTGATACCTGGCATGCACGCCGGAATCGGTCCTGCCGGAGCCTCTTAATTTCACGGTGTGTCCCATTATTTTTTTGAGGAGAGATTCCAGGACCTGCTGGATGGACTTTGCGTTCTTTTGAAACTGCCAGCCGGCGTAACGCGTGCCGTCATAACTTATGCTAAGCCTTACATTACGCACTTACAACTTCGTGTTCTATTGTATTCATCCCGCTGTCTTTTCCGCTGTACATAACGCTGCCTACTTTTTTCATCATCTCTTCTACGGAGGACGGAGCTTTTAAGAATGTCACGGTGCCAAATGTAAAAGTTACCGGCCACTCATTCTTCTCCATCGTATTTAAAAGGACGTTGCGGATCCTGCTTAAAACTACCTGCGCGGCCTCGGCCCCCGTCTCCGGAAGCAATATTGCAAACTCATCCCCCCCGAACCTGGAGATAAGATCTATTTTGCGCAAATTTTTCCCTATTGTATCCACGACACAGCGCAAAAGCTTGTCTCCTGTGTGGTGGCCAAAACGATAGTTTATCACTTTAAGGCTGTCTATATCTACATACGCTACCGTAAATGGATGCTTATATCTGCCAAGGCGCTCTATCTCCATGAAGGCAATATCATAAAAAGCTTTTCTATTCATAGCGCCTGTTAACGCGTCTGTCCTCGAGAGCTCTTCATTTATGCCCAAAGCGTCTTTAAGTATGCACAATAGATAAACCACGAGAAAGAAGAATACAAGCTCCATGGACATATTCAGGTAAGATATGGACGCGTGAGAAGAGTACATCCTGTCATTTATACTTTCCACGACCCAAATTAAAGCACATATTACCGCCGCTATAACGCCGAGTCTTCTGGTAGTGAACCATACAAAAAAATGCACTGGGATAAGATAGAATACCAAAAAAGACAGGTTGTCACCCGTGATGCGATCGGCAAGGCCGGCGGCGGCTACAATTATCAGGCCTATCGCTACGAGTAGCGGCCTCGGCTGCTTACGTAATAAGTCATATAAAGTCATTTTGCGCTCGCCTCCCTATTTGTATATTTAAGTTAATTTTATCCGACTTTTATCCCTTTTGCAAGGTAATTTGAATTATATTGATATGTAGTGTATAATCTAATCTTATGAGATACGCGATCTTACCGATAATTGCTTTAATGATTGGCGCGGGAATACTGTATGCGCAGGATGATGGCGACAGTGGCGTTGAACCGGGCATCATGCAAACACAAACCGGAAGCTTGACCGTGGGAGCCGGCCTGACCCAGAAACAGGTTGGAAATTTTTCCGTAGTCTCCGCCGAAGACGCGGACGTAACAACCGACGGGAAAACTGTATATATGGAAGATATTTATGAGTATGTCGGCAGAAAATTTAAAGCAGTTGAAGCACGCCTGAAAAAAATAGAAACCGGACAGGAAGATATTAAAAACAGACTTAAGAAGCTTGAGGATAGCCTCACTAAAGATAAAGCCGCATCACTCAGATAACTGCTGCAGCGAACCTCACAGCTTTATCCTGTCCTGCCTGCTGACGATCAGGCCGAATACGATCCAGCTTATTATGATTATGGATACGCTTACCGCGATACAATTCAATATGACTATACCTCTATCCAATTTTATCGTCTCTTTTTTTAGCACATCCATTATGTAGTTGTTTTCAGAATCCTTTAGAATCTGTCCGGATTTAACCTGCTCTACCATGATCGCTTTTATCTTATTTTCAAGCGAACCCATCTTTCTGTATAAAGGCAGGCCTATAACAATATAGTTGAACACTATTACCGCTAAAAGCGTTACTCCTACCCAGACTCTTGCCTTTTTAAGCATTTTTCTCCTTAGCGGACTCTGCTATGCTAACTATCTTGTCCACAACCTGATTCACTGTGAAAATGCCTGTATCGATACAATGATCGGCCTTCGCGTAAAACGGTGCGCGCTTAGCGAGTAAGCTGCGTATCTTCTGTTTCGGGTCTTCCACATTAAGCAATGGCCTGTGTTTATATTTTTTCGTTCTCGCCATTATAGTCTCTTCGTCCGCCATCAAACATATAGTGACACCGCTCGCTTTCATATTGGCCCAATTCTCATCCCTCAATACCGCCCCGCCTCCGGCATCTATGATAGCATTATCAGTAGCACAGGCTTCGCTTAATACCTCGCTTTCGACATTCCTGAAATAATCTTCTCCCTTTTTGGTAAAGATCTCGTTTATCGTCGCCTTTTCCCTCTTTTCGATCATGTCATCTATAGAGATGTAATTCATGCCAAGCCGGTGCGACAGCTTAATCGCTATGGTAGTCTTACCGCTTCCCATAAATCCAACGAGAATAATATTTTTCTTGATCATTAATATTAGAACTTCCTTATTTGCGCCAAATATCCGCTGTAATTTCTCTTCATCTCGGTAATGGAATCCCCGCCGAATTTCTCTATAAATGAGTTTGCGATCTCTATAGCCGATACGGCCTCGCCGATTACTGCGGCCGCGGGAACGGCGCACACATCGGATCTTTCCACGGTGGCCTTAACTTTCTTCTTCGTCCTGATATTTATGGTAGATAGCGGCCTTATAAGCGTGGATATAGGCTTCATGGCCGCCTTTATAATTATATCTTCGCCTGTCGTCATGCCGCCCTCTATTCCTCCGGCATTATTGGTCTTTCTGTAGAATCCGTCCTTTTTGGCATGGAATATTTCATCGTGGACTCCCGAACCTTTTGCCGCGGCGGCTTCGAAACCCATGCCGAAACTTACTCCCTTTATCGCCTGAATGGACATTATCGCTCTCGCGAGATTCGCGTCTATCTTCCTGTCCCATTGAACATAGCTGCCCAGCCCCGGCACAACACCGTGTATAACGACTTCAAACACTCCGCCCAATGTATCGCCCGCTCTTGCCGCTTTGTCTATCTGCTCGCACATAAGTGACGACGCGTGCGGATCGGCGCACATTACCGGAGACTTGCCTGATATTGAAACTATCTTTTCGACAGTCAGGCCCTTTGCCCTGGACTGCGCCGCGCCTATGGCAACAACATGGCTTGCTATTTTTACGCCGAATTGCGCCAAGAATATCTTCGATACCGCTCCCGCTGCGACTCTGGCCACTGTTTCTCTGGCGCTGGCTCTTTCAAGGACGCTGCGGATATCATCGAGATTATATTTCAGCACTCCGGTTAAGTCCGCATGTCCGGGACGCGGTTCATAAACTTTTGGAAGCCTGTCGATAGACTGATCTATGTTCTTTACGAGAAGTGATATGGGGCTGCCTATCGTCTTGCCGGCTCTTAACCCCGAAAGGATCTCTACCTTGTCTGTCTCTATCTGCATACGCTTGCCGCGGCCGTATCCGAGCATGCGTTTTGCCAGCTCATCATCCACTATTGTCTTGTCGATATACACCCCCGCAGGCATACCGTCAATGATAGTAAGCATGCATCTTCCGTGCGATTCACCGCCTGTCAAGTATCGAAGCATATGGCCCTCCTTAAAAAGTTCCCTGAAATAGAAATTTTAAAACTTTTTCTCCGAAAAAAATAGAAGATACGGCCGCCATAGATAGATACGGCCCGTAGGGAATTATATCCTTACCTTCTCTTATCTTCAATATTATGCCCACCACAGAGCCGAATATCGGCGCTGTAAAAAAAGTCAATATCGTCAGCTTCCACCCTATAAAAGATCCTATCATCGCAAGCAGTTTAACATCTCCTCCGCCCATCGCCTCTTTTTTAAAAGCAAACTCGCCCAACATGCCCATCGCATAGATCATCATGCCGCCTGCCATTGCCCCCAAAAATGAATTTAAGACTCCACCCAGCCTTGTAGGTTCGTTCAATACCGACGGAAACGCTGCCGATAGAGCCAACCCGACTATGAGGCCGCCCACGGATATCTCATCGGGTATCTCTTGTATCTCAAAATCCACAAATGTAGCTATTACCAGGCCACAGACCATGATAATGTACGCGAAAAATTTCGCGCTGATACCGAAAGATACGAAAAGCGCCAAAAACGCCAGCGCGGTAATGACCTCTACTATAAAATACCTGAAAGAAATTTTTGCCTTACAGCATCTTGCTTTACCACCCAGAAATATGTAGGCCAGTATAGGTATGTTGTCAAACCAGCGTATCTTAGCCGCGCAATTAGGGCAATGCGATCCCGGAATGATCACGGAGCGCCCTTTTGGAAGGCGGTATATGCACACGTTCAAGAAACTGCCCACTATCGCGCCAAAAATAAATACAAAGGCCTTATCCATTATTCTCCATCGCTTCCTGCAAAGCTTTTCTCATCACCTCGACAGGCGCTTTCTTGCCTGTCCATAACTCAAATGCTATAGCGCCCTGATATAATAGCATCCCTAATCCAGTCGTAGCCTTCAGATTCTTTTTCAATGCCTCCCCAACAAGCTTGGTAACAGGCCTATTATAAACTAAATCATAGATGTATAAGTCTGGGTGTAAAAAATTCGAATCTATAGGAGACGGATCGTCGTCCTTCATCCCTATAGGAGTGGCCTGGACGAATAGGTCCGCATTCTCAAGATCTTTTTCAAAATCGCCTCTTTTCATCACTTCAAGCTTACGCCAGCTATAATATTTTTCGAAATGCTTCTTAAGCTCGCCCGTCATATAGTTGTCTATGTCGGTAATATATATCTTCTTAGGCTTTTCTCCCAGATACATCACCACCGCCCTGGCCGCGCCTCCGGCGCCAAGCACAAATACGGTCTTATCTTCCGGCTTAAATTTAAGGTCCTCTATCAGTGATTTGTAAAAACCCGGTCCGTCGGTATTAAAACCGTGCAATTTTTTCGCGTCTACTTTAATAGTATTTACCGCGCCCAGCCTTGAGGCGTGCTCATCCAGAATACCGTTTTTTTCGATGTACCCTTTAGCCTTTACCTTATGGGGAATAGTTACATTTACGCCGGATATGCCATTTTTGGACAGGTCTTTTAGGAATGCTTCCAAGTCTTCGGGGAGAATATCGAATAATTTATATTCGGCATCGATCTTAAGCGCCTTGAACGCGGCATTATGCATGGCGGGAGAAAGAGAATGCCCAACCGGATGACCGATAAGCCCGTAAGTGAGTTTTGCCATTATTTTTTATGTAGAAGCTTATTTACGGCGTTGATATACGCCTTTATACTTGCCTCTATGATATCGGTAGACGCGCCTCTGCCGGAGACAACAGCGCTTTTTGATCCTATCTTGACCGATACTTCACCAAGAGCGTCTTTGCCGCTCGTGACAGACTTTATCTGATAATCAAGAAGCTTTCCGCCTATCTTGATCACTTTATCGATGGCCTTATAACAGGCATCGACCGGACCGTCGCCACTGGATGAGCTTTCAAAGGCCTTGCCCTTATATTTAATCTCTATCGTCGCGGATGGCTTTATGCTGTCACCCGAGGTAATATGGAAATGCTCTAACCTTAACGCTTCGGGTATCTTTGATATCTCTTCATCTACTATAGTTTCAAGGTCTTCGTCAAATATCTCTTTCTTCTTATCGGCCAGTTCCTTAAAACGGTTAAAAGCCTTTTCAACCTGATCTTCTTTTAAGGTAAACCCAAGACTCAACAGCCTCGCTTTAAATGCGTGCCTGCCGGAATGTTTCCCTAAGACGAGTTTTGTTTCGGTGACACCTACATCCTCTGGCTTCATTATTTCGTAGGTTATCCTCTCCTTAAGCACTCCATCCTGATGTATTCCGGATTCATGCGCGAAGGCATTGGCGCCTACTATAGCTTTGTTTGGTTGTACCGGCATGCCGGTCAGCTTCGATACGAGGCGGCTCGTCTTGAATATCTCTTTTGTGTTTATACCGGTGCTTATATTTTTGAATATATCATTACGAGTTCTTATCGTCATAACTATCTCTTCCAAAGACGCGTTACCCGCGCGCTCACCCAGCCCATTTATCGTGCATTCTACCTGCCTCGCGCCATTGAGCACCGCGGCTAAAGAGTTCGCTACGCCAAGACCAAGGTCGTTGTGGCAATGCACACTTATTACGGCCTTGTCGATATTCGGTACGTTCTCTTTTATGCCTTTTATTATGCTGGCAAATTCGAATGGCGTGGAGTACCCAACTGTATCGGGAATGTTTACAGTTTTGGCGCCGGCATTTATAACAGCCTCGACTACCTTATATAGGAAGTCTCTATCGGTGCGCGAAGCGTCCTCGGGTGAAAATTCAATGTCGTTACACTTATTTCTGGCATATTTTACAGCAGCCGCCGCAAGGCGCAGTATCTCGTCTTCCGCCTTCTTGAGCTTATATTTCATATGTATCTTTGAAGTCGCGAGAAATACATGAATGCGCGGATGAGATGAATATTTTACCGCGTTATAAGACGCATCTATATCTTTTTCTATGGCGCGCGCCAGGCCGCAGACAACAGGGCCCTTCACTTCTTTAGCTACACGCTTTACTGATTCGAAGTCTCCGGGGCTGGAAATAGGAAAGCCTGCCTCAATTACATCGACGCCGAGAACAGCGAGCTGTCTCGCTATCTCGATCTTCTCGTTGATATTCAGGCTGGCGCCCGGACACTGCTCCCCATCGCGCAGCGTCGTATCAAATATTATTATTTTTTCATCCATGGCATCATTTTGCGAAGATCCTGACCGACCTTTTCTATCTTGTGCTCATCGCCCTTCTTTAAAAGCGCTGTCCAATTAGGCCTGCCAGTCTCATTCTCATTTATCCATTCGCGGGCAAATTTGCCGCTTGTGATCTCTTTAAGAATCTTCTTCATCTCTTTGCGCGTTCTCTCGGTAATGATTCTCGGTCCGCGCGTAATATCGCCGTAACAAGCTGTGTTCGAAACTCCGCGCCTCATTCCGCTTACGCCTCTTTCCTGGATAAGGTCTGTGATAAGTTTCAGTTCATGCAATACTTCAAAATACGCTATCTCCGGCTGGTATCCGGCGTCGACAAGTGTATCAAAGCCGGCCATGATAAGTTCACTCACTCCGCCGCAAAGAACGGCCTGTTCGCCGAATAGATCCGTCTCGGTCTCTTCGTTAAATGTAGTCTCGATGACTCCGGCCTTTGTCCCGCCGATGCCTTTAGCGTATGCAAGCGCTACCTTCAGCGCGTTGCCGGTGGCGTCTTGATGAATAGCGACCAGGCACGGCACGCCTTTGCCTTCTTCATACATCTTTCTTACTAAAGCGCCCGGCCCTTTAGGGGCTATCATAACGACGTCTATCTTTTTTGAGGGCTTTATCTGTTTAAACCTTATATTGAAACCATGCGAAAATATCAATACCTTGCCTTTTGTCATATTCTCGGCGATCTGTTCCTTGTAAACCTTTGCCTGTACGTGATCTTCTGTCAATATCTGGATGAGATCCGCCGCCGCAGAAGCCTCTTTAGCGGATACGGGATTAAAACCATCGGCTTTCGCTTGCTCGTAATTTTTTGTTCCGGGCAGCTCGCTTACTATTACCTCAAGCCCCGAATCTCTTAAGTTAAGGCTCTGTCCACGGCCCTGGATACCATATCCTATTACGGCTATCTTTTTCCCCTTCAGAATATTCAGATCAGCATCGTTGTCATAATAAATCTTTGCCATTGCTTCCTCCTTTTATTTACTCATTTACTTCCGGCTTACCCGAAAGCCCGCTCAAACCTTTTTCGGTCGTATCCATAGCTATCCTGCCCGTCCGGACAACCTCTATTATCCCAAACGGCTTCAGCAGCGCCAATAAACCCTTTATTTTTGTTGAATCACCCGTCGCTTCTATGCTTACAGATTTTGAACCTGCGTTAACTATCCTCGCGTCAACAGATTCTACCACTTCGAGTATCTGACTTCTGGTCTTGGGGCTTACCGACACT
Organism: Candidatus Omnitrophota bacterium; assembly: GCA_030695905.1. Classification (NCBI taxonomy): domain Bacteria; kingdom Pseudomonadati; phylum Candidatus Omnitrophota; species Candidatus Omnitrophota bacterium. Next base: position 47,175 of record JAUYOL010000011.1, read on the forward strand.
TTTATCAGCATAAGTTCCCTGTCCACGAATTCGCCCTCTTTGAAGTCGACTACCTTTATTACATCTATAAGCTTATTCAGCTGCTTTTTTATCTGCTCAAGCGTCTTGTCATCGCCCTCAGACACTATGGTCATCCTTGAAATACTCGGATCTTCCGTCTCTCCGACCGCCAGAGAGTTTATATTAAATCCGCGCGCGCTAAACAAGCCCGCTACGCGCGCCAGGACTCCGAACTTATTCTCAACCAACACTGAAATAGTATGCTTCATGCTAAACCACCGTCTATCATCTTATTTATGGCTTCGCCTGCCGGCACCATAGGAAAAACATTCTCTTCCTGTTCGACGCGAAAATCAATAAAGACTACATTGTCCGTCTTTAATGCTTTCTCGATCGCCGATTTGACTTCGCTTTTTTTGGTAACACGTATGCCGACAGCGCCGTAGCTTTCGGCGAGTTTTACAAAATCAGGGCACGTCCCGCAAAGGGTCGTATATGAATATCTTTTTTTATAGAATAACTCCTGCCACTGCCTGACCATTCCAAGATAGCAATTATTCAATATCGCGACCTTAACCGGCACTTTGTTTATAACCGCTGTCGCGAGTTCCTGTATATTCATCTGTATAGACCCATCACCCGCTATATCAAAAACGGGCATTTCGGGCCTTCCTATCTTCGCGCCTATAGCGGCCGGAAAACCATACCCCATAGTACCCAGTCCGCCGGAAGAGAGTATTGTCCTGGGCAGTAAAAATTTGTAGAACTGGGCGGCCCACATCTGATGCTGCCCGACTTCGGTCGCGATTATCGCTTTGCCCTTGGTAATTTCATATATCTGCTCTACAACATACTGCGGACGTAACTTATCGTCATTTTTATACTTGAGCGGAAAATTCTTCTTCCATCCGTCTATTTGCTTAAGCCAATCTTTCGTATCCGGCTTTTTAACTATTTTGTTGAGCTGTTTCAAAACTTCTTTGGCGTCTCCGACTACGGGTATATCGACATCGACGGTCTTTGAAACACTCGCCGGATCTATGTCTATATGCACTATCTTCGCATGAGGCGCAAACGCGTCTATCTTTCCGGTGACCCTGTCGTCAAACCTGGCTCCGATGGCAACAATAAGGTCCGATTCCATTATCGCGTGGTTAGCGTAAGCCGTGCCATGCATGCCGGGCATCCCCAATGAAAGTTTGTGGTCCTGCGGGAACGCGCCCAATCCCAAAAGTGTCATCGTTACCGGTATCTCATTTTTAATAGCGAGAGATCTCACTTCTTCGGACGCGTCCGAAGACATCGCGCCGCCGCCCACATATAGCACCGGCCTCTTTGAATCGGCGATAGCCTTCGCCATCTTCTTTATCTGCCCCGGATGGCCTTTGTATGTAGGATTATATCCGCGTATATCGACCTTATCAGGATAGACAAACTCCGTCTCCTGCATCTGTATATCACTGGGTATATCAACGAGCACCGGACCTGGCCTGCCGGTAGAAGCGATATGAAATGCCTCTTTTATGGTCCTGGCAAGATCCTTAACATCTTCGACCAGATAATTGTGTTTGGTTATAGGCCTCGTTATACCGGTGATGTCGGCTTCCTGAAACGCGTCATTGCCTATAAGAAAGCTTTTGACCTGCCCTGTCAACGCCACCATAGGGATAGAGTCCATATATGCGGTGGCGATTCCCGTAACAAGGTTGGTCGCGCCCGGGCCCGACGTCGCGAGGCATACGCCAACCCTGCCGGTAGCTCGCGCGTAACCATCGGCGGCATGCGCTGCCGCCTGCTCATGCCGTGTCAGGATAAATTTAATCGGCGCGTCGTATAGTTGGTCGAATATCGGCAATACCTGTCCGCCGGGGTAGCCGAATAATACCTCGACGCCCTCTTTCTTCAAACACTCTATTAATATTTTTGCGCCTGTAAGTTTCATTTTTTAAACCTTAAGTATTGCGCCTTCTGACGCGGACGAAACGAATTTAGCGTATCGCGCCAGGTATCCTTCTTTCTCTTTAATCTCCGGAGCATGCCATTTAGCCATGCGCGATTTTATCTCGGATTCGCTCAATTTTAGCTCCAATTTTCTTTTTGGAATATCTATAACTATCTCATCGCCGTCCTGCACGATAGCGATAATCCCTCCTATTTGAGCTTCGGGTGAAATATGGCCGATGCACGGCCCCTGTGTTCCGCCCGAAAATCTTCCGTCGGTAATCAATGCCACATCATCCGCTAAACCCATCCCGACTATAGCGGCAGTCGGAGATAGCATCTCTCTCATGCCGGGGCCGCCCTTGGGCCCTTCATAGCGTATGACTATACAATCGCCTTTTTTGATCTTACCGGCCATGATAGCCTGCATACACGTCTCTTCAGATTCAAAGACCCGCGCCTTACCTGTAAAATTCATCATCTTCGCCGACACCGCGGTCTGTTTTACAACTGCTCCTTCCGGGGCTAAGTTGCCTTTTAAGACGGCTATACCGCCTTCGGCGTGATATGGGTTCTTTATATCGCGTATCACATTCTCATCCAGAACCTGGGCATCATTAGCTATCTGGCTAATCTGTTTACCACTGCAAGTCATAACATCATTGAGGACATTCTTCATCCTCTTCATAATAGCGGGTATCCCACCGGCATATTCCAAATCTTCCATGAAATGCTCTCCGCCGGGTAGAATGTTTGTGATATGCGGTGTGGTGCGTGAAATCTTATCGAATTCGTCTATGTTAAGGCTTATATCGAATTCGCGCGCTATTGCCAATAGATGTAAAACTGTATTTGTTGACCCGCCAAGCGCCATATCGATCTTTATCGCGTTCTCAAACGCCTCTTTTCTCATTATGGTCCGCGGCAAAATATTGCGCCTGACTAAATTAACTATCTTCTCGCCGGACTCCTGCGCTATCCTGTCTTTTTTAGCGGAGACGGCCATAGCCGTAGCGCAACCCGGAACGCTCATGCCCAGCGCCTCGGTTATACATGACATCGAATTCGCGGTATACAACCCCTGGCACGCGCCCGCCCCTGGGCACGCGCACATCTCAAGATTACACATCTCTTCCTGTGAAATATCGCCTTTTTTGAACTTGCCTACCGCTTCAAAAGTATCTTTAACGAGCGATAGTCGCCTGCCCCTGTAATTTCCGCTCATCATAGGCCCCGCGGTAACAACAATAGATGGAATATTCAAACGGCCCACACCCATAAGCATACCGGGAGTGATCTTATCGCAATTGGTCAGACAAACGAGCCCGTCAAAAGAGTGCGCTTTGCAGATAGTCTCGACCATGTCCGCTATGAGCTCTCGCGAAGCAAGGGAGTATTTCATGCCTCCGTGGCCCATCGCGATACCATCGCAGATTCCCGGAATACCGAAGAAGAAAGGAACGCCGCCTGCCGCGCATATTCCGCGCTCAATAAACCTCTCTAACCTGTCCATGTGTATGTGGCCGGGGATAATATCTGTCTTTGACGTAGCAACCGCTATAAACGGCTTAGCCATGTCATCTTTGGATATACCCGTGGCGTATAAAAGGCTTCTTGCTCCCGCCCTCTCAATACCCTTTTTTATCTTATCGCTCTTCATGTATGTTCTCCTCGTATAAGCATAAAATTATATACTATATCTTTATGGGGTGTCAAATGAATTAAATGTAAGAAAATGGCTTTATTCCGAGTAGATACGCGGGACGCGATTTGATATGCCGCAGATAAAATCATAGGCTATTGTGCCGGCAAGACGGGCCAATTGTTCTATGCGTATTTCGTGCCTGCCCTGTTTCCCTATTAAAACCACTTCGTCACCTACCTTAACGCCTCTTACATGGCCCACATCTATCATGGTCTGGTCCATGGTAACCTTGCCCACAACAGGCGCAAATTGTCCGCGGACAAGGACTTGGGCTTTATTTGAAACTCCCCTATTATAGCCATCGGCATAGCCTATAGGCACAGTGGCCACCTTTGTGGGCCTCTGGCTGATGAATGTCCTGCCATAACTTATTGAGCGTCCGGGAGGTATATCTTTTATAAACACAATTTTTGTCTTTAAAGACATGGCCGGCTTTAATTTAATGAGTTTTGGGAATGTGTGCTTAGGATACATGCCGTATATGATAAGGCCCGGGCGGACAAGATTAAGGTGTGATCTTTTAAAATCGACTGTAGCGATAGAGTTGGCCGCGTGCTTTAAAGGTATCTTTATCCAGCTCTTCTCTATCGAGGCCAGCAGCCTTTCGAAGGACTCTATCTGGTAACTTGTAAAAAATTCGTCGCGGCCGGCGCTCGAAAAATGCGTGTAAATCCCTTCCATCGCTACGGTCTTTTCAGCCGCTATCTCTTTTACGAATGCAAGCGCGTCTTCATGCCATATACCGATACGGCCCATGCCCGTATCTACCTTTATGTGCACTTTGATCTTTGGGTCGCCAGGCTCTTCCTGTTTTGCCAGTCTCTTTATTTCATTAAATATTTCGTCATTGCAAAGAGTTATAGCTATATCGCGGTATTTGGCTATCTTTACTTCCTCGGGCAATATAGAGCCCAATATCAATATGGGCGTCTTTATACCATGGTCTCTAATGCGCACCGCCTCATCCGTAGTGGCAACGCCCAAATAATTAACGCCTATATTCTCAAGCACCCTGGCAATCTCCACGGTGCCATGCCCATAGGCGTTTGCTTTTACCACGGCCATTAACATTACATCTTTGCCGACAAGGCGTTTTACCTGCGTATAGTTATGCTCTATGGCGCCTAAGTCTACATCGGCCCATGTGGGACGATAACGCGCCCTGGTAACTCCGTTTCTTGTTTTTACGGGAATTGCGTTCATCGGCCGGTCACATCGCATTCTTTAGAATATATATACATAGGCTCAAGGTCCTGTGCCTTAATAAATTTTTTCTTCTTAAAATCTTCTGCCGCCAAACGCGCCACAATTTCCGCTTTCGGATGATAATCTTTGAGAACCTTACCTCCCCTCCCGGAGGGGAAATGGTTTTCCCCTCCGGGAGGGGAAATGGCGTCACCTAAAAACAAAACTTTATCATATTTTTCCAATTTTCTCAATAGATCATCGAGCGGCAAAAGCAGATATTTTGATAATCTCTTTATTATAGACCCGTCCGATCTATACAGGCAGGCATAAACTTTATTTTTTCGCGCGTCCAACACGGGGCATATTATGCCTTTAAACTTCCTGGCGTTCATAGCTATAACATCGAGCGTTGGCACGGCTATTACAGGTTTATTTAAAGCAAAGGCAAGCCCTTTCACAACTGTAACTCCTATGCGCAATCCCGTAAACGAACCCGGGCCTACGCTTATCGCGAAACAATCTATCTCTTTTATTCTGATCTTCGCTTTTTTTAAGAGCTTATCTATCGTAGGCACCAGTAAAATGGAGTGCCTCATATCGGCCTTCTTATGAAATTTCGCTATCACCTTATCGGCCTTAAGCACCGCCAGGCTTAAATAATCCGTGGATGTATCTATAGCAAGTATTATCATAATATCTCTATCTTCCGCTTCTCTTCTCCGGCCACGGAGAATCTCACTTCAGTATATTTTTTTGGCAAAAGCTGCCGTATCTTATCAGCCCATTCTATAACGGTCACGCCGTCGCTATAAAAATATTCTTCGTAGTTCATCGCGTCAAATGAAGAATAGTGGTCAAGCCGGTATAGGTCGAAGTGATACAAGGGCATCTTTCCTTTATACTCTTTTATAATAACAAATGTGGGGCTATTCACATAACGGGCGTTCTTCACGCCAAGGCCTTGAGCTATGCCTTTTGTAAAGACGGTCTTGCCGGATCCTAAATCTCCCACTAATGCCACGACCGAGCCTTTCTTAAGCTTTGCTCCTAATTTTTCGCCAAGCGCGATCGTCTGGCCTATACTTTTGGATATTATCTTCAAAAGTGCGTATATCCTTTTACTTTTATGCCTTCCTCTTTGCCCTTCTCCCTGATAATTTTATATCCGTACTTTTTATCCGTTATCTCGCCTATCAATGAGATGCGCGTTCCCGCCTTCGAGAAATTACGCCGCAGCAGTTTTTCCGCTTCTTTCGCGCCCATCGTAAATAACAATTCATAATCCTCACCGTCGTATAGCGCGTTCTTTAAACTCACCGCGTCTCTGGAGAGGGGTATACTCTCTTCATATATGCACGAGCCCACGCGGCTTGCTTTCATTATCCTGTAAAGATCCAGAGCAAGACCGTCGGACACATCTATCATTGAATTCACCTTAAAATTATTCACTATGTCTTGAGATTCCCGGACACGGGGCATAAAATTAAGGTGCTTTCCTCTTATTGAGCCGCCAAACGAGCCCGTTACCAATATAAGATCGCCCGGTTTTGCGCCGCTGCGCAAGGCCAGGTTTTTCTTCTTAGCCTGCCCTATCAAAGAAACGTCGATAACTATTTTTTTGGATTCGGACATATCGCCGCCGACTATATTTACGCCGAATCCATCTGCCGCGGCCTTGAGGCCCTTGCATATACCGTCCGCTATTGACACATCGAGTCCGGAGTGTATTCCAAGAGAGACCACGGCGTGTTTTGGCACGCCGCCCATGGCGGCAATGTCGCTGATATTGCGCGCGAGCGCCTTCCATCCTATCTGAAAAGGCGTTGCCTTAGTTAACTTAAAATGCACATCCTCAATTGTCATGTCACAGGTAAAGAGAAGATAATTATTCTTGTCCCATTTTAAAACAGCCGTATCGTCCCCGCTGCCCTTTACAACAGAGTTGTCGAGACGAAAATTCTTCGCCAGGCGCTTTATTAGTTCTATTTCACCGATATTTTTGATCCGCATCTTTTAAATATTCCTTTTTCGGTTATTATGGCTGTTATCAATTTGGCCGGTGTAACATCAAAGGCCGGGTTATAGACTTTAACATTGCGCGGCGCCATCATCTTGCCGACTACGCCCCTTACTTCATTGCCGTCTCGCTCTTCTATGGGAATCTCCTTGCCTGTCTTCAGCCTAAAATCAAAAGTCGATATGGGTGCCACGACATAGAAAGGGATCTTGTGATAACCGGCTGATACAGCAAGGCTGTATGTGCCTATCTTATTTGCCGCGTCGCCGTTTGCGGCTATGCGGTCCGCCCCGACGAATATCATATCTATCTTGCCCTTCTCCATAAGGCTCGCCGCCATGTTGTCACAGATCAATGTCGTATCTATGCCTTCACGCATCAATTCCCATGTGGTAAGACGCGCTCCCTGTAACAATGGCCTGGTCTCATCTACATACGCTTTTATATTCTTGCCCTGTTTATTCGCCTTAAAGAGCACTCCCAAAGCTGTCCCATAATCCGCCGTGGCGAGCCCTCCCGCATTGCAATGCGTGAGTATTCTCGAGCCCTTCTTTACAAGGCTCGCGCCATGGCGTGCCATGCGCCGGCAGGCTGACTTATCTTCATCGATAATTTTAAGCGCCTCTTTCAATAATATATTCTTTATCTGCGGAATGGTATTTTTTCTGTGCTCATAAGCGGCCTTTTCCATCCTCTCAAGCGCCCAAAATAGATTTACCGCTGTCGGACGCGAGGAGCCCAAATACAAAACGTGTCTTCTCATCTCTTTAAAAAATGCGTTAAAATTTCCCGCCCCGGAATCTTTAATTCCGATAATCACGCCTAATGCCCCCGCTATGCCGATTGCCGGAGCCCCGCGGATCTCCAGGCGCTTTATCGCGCGCCAGAGCCTGCGGACATCATCTGTCGAAACAACTTTAAACTTATGCGGCAATAGCGTCTGGTCTATAAATCTGATTTTACCGTTCTTAAATGTAATCGTCTCTACCGGCATCCTTCCTCCCCTATCCCCAGATCATCTTTGTCAAAATATTCCGCTTAATAGATATAGCCTTATACGGACATACCTCGTGACAACACAGGCATCTGATACACTTTTTATAATCGATTTCGCAATGGCCTTCTTCTATGGTTATACAGTCAGCGGGGCAAGTAACTTTACACAGATTGCACCTTCTGCATATGTCTTTATCTATGTATGGCTTGAATCTTACAAGCGACGCCAACGCGTTCAGTACGCTCTTGGGCAATATCTTCAATGGCGTTGTCTGCGGCAGTTTAAAATCTTTAGTTATAAAATCGTTGATATCGTCGCCGACAAGTTCTATGCGCGAAAGATCGGCTTCTCCAAGCTCCATTTTATAAACTTCCTTTGTAACGAGCACATCTAAAGATTTTAACCCTATTGTCTTCGCGATACAGGCATCTATGGCCACCGCGTCCGTTCCCGCCATCACAAGGTTCATCTTCCTGGGCGTGCCGGCGGAGGGGCCATCCCCCTCCATGGCCAGTATTCCATCCAAAACTGTGAGACCGGGCCTGGCCACTGAATACACTTTTGCCATTATCTTAGAGAAGTCCTCTTCTTTCGGCGCGCGCGAATGGCATTGGGCCTTATACAGCCCGACAACAGCCCCAAACATATTCTTTACCGCCGCGGTTATTACCGTAATGCTGTGCGTTTTGAATTTCGGTATCGATATAATAAAATCCGCGTCCAAAACATGCTGCGATAATGGTATCCCGTTAACTGATCTTGATAATGTAAATTTTTTTATCTCGATCCCTTCCTGATCCGCGACACTCTTGATGCCGGAAGTCTCCAATATCTCATCTATATTATGGCCATAACCTCCCGGCGCGTCGCCTAAAGATACTATACCGCCCGCGCCCTTAACGAGCCGGGCAACCGCTCTCACAACTTCCGGATGCGTCGTAACCGCGTCTTCGGGCACATGCGGCGAAAGAAGGTTTGGTTTCAATAATACCTTCATGCCGGGCTTTATGAAGGCTTCTATGCCGCCTACAAGGCCTATCGCCCGCTGTACCGCGTCACGTACATTGTTAGTATCGTAACTTTCGCATCGAGATATCGCTACTTTTACCATTCTCAAACTACTCCGGCCTGTTTTATCAGAAAAACCAGAAATACCATACTCAGGTTATGAGTTATATGCACCGTCATAGAAGATACCAGTGTACCTGTTTTTTCATATAGGAACGCCAACAAGATGCCCAGCGCCATTATGGGCAGAAATCCCACTACATGCGAGTGTAGTGTAGCGAATATAGCCGCCGTTATCACCACAGACCATAGTACGCCTGTATATTTTTTTAAGGCATTGTACATGAAGCCCCTGAAGAATAGCTCTTCTACTATGGGTCCGAGTACAGCCGCGAAAAAACTCGAATACGTAAGGAATGCCACATCTTTTTCTTTTAAAAACATCTCTACCACAGGCTGTCTTTCGGGCACATATTTTGTTATGCTGATTATTATCGCGGTGACGGCCAATATTACCGCTAAAACCGGCAATAGCGCAATATATCCGACTATACCATAAAACACATTTTTAAAAAAATTCTTGACCGAAAGCCCTAACGCCTCTAAATTCTCCTTATATTGAACGATAGAAAGATTTATTATAAAGACTACGGCCAATATATCAAGGATCGTCGTATTGATTATCATCCTGATGTTATCCGATTTCAATATGGGAAAAATTCTTGCCCAGAACGCTTCCGCTATGATTAATATATAGCCGAAAAATAAAAAAAGAATGATAACCTTGCAAAGATCCCATATCGTCCATTTCGCGGCGGGCGGGCTTAAACTGCGTATGTCAAACTTTTTACTCAATAACGACGAGAAGATGATAAAATCCAAAGACGTACCGAGCATCAGCATGGCCAGTATCAGCATCGTTGCCATGCCGAACAAAAGCATAAGCGGCCCATTCTTGCGCAGGGATTCTTCTATATCCGGCCTGCGGGCAAAAAGATCCTGGCTTAACTCCTGCCCGGCCTTAGCCTTTTTAACCTTCTCCGCCTTTTCGGGGCTTAAGAACATGATAGCGTTAAATAAAAGAACAAACACCAGTATAAGCAGATAGAGGCGCTCTTTATTGACAAAGTTTAATACTTTATTCATCCGGTCACGCCGTATGTTCTCATTCTAAAAGACGCTCCAAGCGCCTGGGCAGCGGCCTGGCACCCTTTTATATCCACTTCCGGCAGACTAAGGCATGTGATTTCTGTCTCGATCTTATTTTCCACACAATCTTTGATAAACTTTACCACCGCCTTGTATGTCTTTTCGCCAAATTCAGGTTTACAGATTTTATTGTATAATTTTTCATTATCCGTGTTTAAGCTTATCGATACCCTGTCTATCAATCCCGCGAGTTCTTTCGCTATCGGCCTGCCGTTTATAAGGTCGCCGTGGCCGTTTGTGACAAGCCTTATAACAGCGCCTTTGGCCTTTAAATCATCCGCAACTGCTTTAACAATATCGAGCCTTGCCGTAGGTTCTCCATAGCCACAAAATACTATCTCCTTGTACTTTTTCGGATCAGACCCTACCGCTTTCAGCACCTCTGTCAATGTCGGTTCTCTATCCAGTTTAAGATTATGGCCTTTGACAAACGCCGTCTGGGCCCTTACGCAGAAATAACAGTTGTTTGTGCATCTGTTGGTAATGTTAAGATACAGGGAATCTCTTATTTCATACGCTATCTTGGAATATTCCTCATCGATCCCTAAAGAAAATAAGCCGTTGGCATTATGTGTGGTAATTCTCGCTATATCATCCTTTGTAAGTCCGGTTATTTTAGACCATTCATCGACTAAATAAGTAAGATAAGACGGTTCATTGCGTTTACCCCTCAGGCCTTCGGGTGATAAAAATGGCGCGTCCGTCTCCAATAAAATTTTTTCCGTCGGAACTGTCCTTGCCGACTCTCTTAGAGCCTGGGCTTTCTTGAAAGTGAGATTGCAGGTGAATGAAATATATAGCCCCATATCAAGACACGCTTTCAAAAGCTCACCGCTTCCGGAGAAACAGTGGATGACGCCTCTTATCTTGGGACCGTATTCTTTCAGAATGCTTATGGTATCGTCGTCCGCTTCCCGTGAGTGGATTATAAGAGGCAGCTTTACCTCCTGCGCGAGCTGAATGAATCTTTTGAATATTACTTTCTGGGTTTCTTTGGATGAAAGGTTTCTGTAATAATCAAGGCCCACCTCTCCAATGGCAACCACCTTCTTATTTTTAGCCAGAGCCTTTATATCATCCACTACTTTGTCGGTAACTTTACTTGCGTCATGCGGATGTACTCCGACGGAAGCGTAGACAATATCATATTTGTCCGCAAGCTCCACGCACCGGCGGCTTCCCTCTATGGAGCTGCCTACATTAATGATTCGCGCAACTGCGGCCTTAACGGCCCTATCCAAAACGGCCCCCCGATCCGCGTCAAAATCCTTAAAATCGAGGTGGCAATGTGTGTCTATTAGCATGTGGTTATCTCTTGTATTGTTTTGTTATAATATCATAAAGGGTGGGCAAAAACAAGTAGGGCACCTTTAAAGGTGCCCTACATTATGTATCCATAACCGTCTTACCCACCGGGTGGGTAAGACGGTTAATTTGTACGTTACGCCGAGATAAGGGTTGCGGCGACTTTCTCGTAATCAGGCTTGTCATAAGCTTGAGCGGGCCTGTAAGCAAGAATACCGCGTATAAGCTTACCTATCTCATTCTTGGCGATAGCCATGATGTAATCGTCAATCGCTATCTTTTCAGCAAATGTAAAGTGCGATTTTAAGTAGAAACTCAACAACCTGTATACAGACGAACTTACGTCTATCTTTTCATCTACTGCGCGCATAAGTAACATTACAACATATGTATCCTGCTGGAATTGCTTCCTGTAGGGGTCTTTAGCACCCTTTGCGGTCAATAGCTCATTCCTGTTAGCTATCATAAACCGTATGCCGGCATCTTTAAGTGCCTGATAATGCCTTTCTTCAAACCTTCCATCCGGCAGCTCATTCGGAAGCAGAACTATTGTTCTGTCCTTTACAGCGTCCGGATTAGCAAGGACACTGTGAATAAATTCATCTGCATCGCGTCCGCTTACACTATCGAGATTAAACCTGTCGCCATAATTTATCTGAGCTTCTTTTAGCTCGCCGTTTGCAAAGAATTCAGAAGTAACAAGCAGTGTGAAGCGGGTATCGGCTTGAACCGGGATCTGAACGCCCGCCTCGTTGGCAAGTTGAATTGCGGCGTTGATCTCAATTTCAGCTGACCTATTCATTTCCGCTACTGTAAGCCTATCGGGTACATGACGCAATGACACAGACTGTGGCCGTTCATCTGCTGTCGTTGTTGCTGACTGCGTAAGCACGGGCTCCACGGCAAGTTTAATAGTTTCCGATCTTTTGCCAAGCACGACAGGTTGTTTATTAAAAGGAAGGATCGACTCAACAAGCGCTTTTGTATTGCTCGCGCCCAACTTATCGAATATGGTTGCAAATTCTTCATATAATGCTTTGTCAACAGCGGCACGTACATGAGGTGGTAAATTCCAAAGCATATCCTTGAATGGCGCCGGAAGTTCCTTCGCGGCATCCTTTAATGTCCCTTTTAGCCCCTTAGGCATAAAATCACCCATTATTTCGGTAATGATCTCTGCGCGGGACTTCCCGGATTGAACGGCAGCAAGTTCTCTATACATGGTGGTTTTCTTTCCATCATCTTTAGCGGCCGCTATAGCAAGATCCGCATTCCCAAAGGCCAGATTCCACATAGGCCTGAATTTTTTGGAAAAATTTTCATCCCTTGCCATCAAAGCCTCAAGCCATTTCGCCATAGCTTCGCCGACTTCCGGCATCATATCGGCAACTATACCGAGCTCTATCTTCTGGTATTCGGTGGCAAGATGCACTTCTCCCACATCGCCTTGTTTCATCTTACCAAAATCTTCCTTTTCAAGAGTAGAAGCGCCGTGCTGAACAAACACAGGAATACCGATTCTTTCCCAGTATCTAACATGGCGCCGATAGATACCAAAGTCTATTTCTCCACCTACGCCATGCATGGTACCTGTCTGAAGGCTTATCTTGCTTGGCCCGACCAGGCCCTCGGCTTCGGCCATTGCCAGAATGGTCTTTGCCAGCGTAACCGATCCCAACACAGTGCTTGGGTTATTCTTATGCTTCGGGTTATCTATGTGGCGCTCTTCTATGCCTATTGAGACAGGCATTGTCAGTCCTAACTCTTCCTCCAATGCCCTGATATAACGAATAAAACGCATTGTGATCAAAATGCTTGGCCGGTGCATATTCTTGTATAGTCTTTCTAAATGCTCTTGATGCACTGGAGTTAAAGATTTAATGTCGCCCATCTCTATCTCGTCCACCAGGCGTCGCCAGAGGGACTTTCTGCCATTGTCATCAAGCCCGTAAAGGAGATAGACGTTCTGATCCAAATATTCACGCACAAAAGCATTCTCAAGTTGTGTAATCTTGTTCAGGGTCCCCTCGTCAACCAATGTGGAAGGATCAAGATCGATATTGTATACACCCGCCAGCATGGATTTACGAATAAGCTCTTCTATAGCTTTTAATTCTTTTTCTCTCTCATCACCGCCTTTATCATATTTCTCCTTGTTTACCTGATAATGGTCGCCCTGGGCAAAGATGAGGCCTTCATAACCCTGCTTAATGGCCGCCGCAATACTGACAGCAGTGAACTCAGCCATATCCTGCGCCGAGTAGCGCATCTCTGAGCGGGCTAATTCCAATAACAGAACGCCGACATTCTTGTCTTTGGCAGCGCGAAATAACTGCTGGTATTGATGGTAAACATCGGTCCTTCCGTTAACAGCGGGGACTGTTATTTTACCCCACTTCCCGTCTTTTTTGGCGGCATAGAAATCATTGATCGAGGCGAGCTTCAGATTGAAACTGATCGCCGCTTCGCGCAATATTCTTTGAGCGGCAGCTTTCACGTCCGGATTCTCGCTGAAGGCCGATTCAAACGCCAGATAATCAACTGTCTGGGAGTGGAATTTAGCCGCATCGAGAATAATCACCGAGTCCGCCGTCACTTTCAGGCTATCTCCAATATTACGCAGGAGTTCAAAAATATCCCTGGCTCTCGTCGCTGTTGTCACTGCAGGTACCACTGCCGCCATAAACGCGGATTGCGCTGTGGATTTAGTATTTTCATACGCCAACGGGACATCAGAATATTTTATTGTAGAAGCATCGGAATCCAGCACCAAAAGATTCTCAGGAGCAGGATGATTCCGGAAGAGTTCATATGCCTGCGAATTGGTTATTTTCGTGTTCACAAGAGAAACTACTCTAAGACTTGGAAGGCCGTATAATGGTGCCAGATCAGCGACATCGGTATCATTAAGGTCTAACGAAAACACGCTGCGCTCTGGATAACTAAGCAAGCGATCCGCGGGAAGCTCATTACCGCGAACAAACTGCTGCAATACTCTAAGCTGTTCGTCAAAACTGGGCGCGGCCGATATGTTTATCTCGGGCAGTTTATTGAGCGACTCGCCGAGGATATTCTTCCTTATTCCGGTCATGCCTTTTTCTACGGTCAGTGCCATATGGATCAGATCGATAATCCTCCTGCCGAATATGAGGTTGCCGTCCTTGTCAGGCCTGGCTCCTTCGACAAGAGCCTTGAATGCCTCTCCATATTTTTCATCCCGGCTGAGTTTTACAAGCAGCGCATCATCGGCCTTTATTGCCAAATTTCCCGCCACAACCATATTAAGCATTTTGCGTGTGATATATATGTTGTGCGCTGTTCCAACTAACTCTGTTAACGAAACCGGACCCTTTGACGAAGGGAACAGGGCCACCGCACCGGCCGTTCTATTCTTAACATATCTATAGGATTCTGTCGTTAACAAGGTCTTGGGCGAGTCTAATGAATCTATTATCTCATCGGCATCAGGCCTGGCAATTACACAGACATTGGGCCTTCTCATATTAAAAGCTGATTCCGATTGAGAATTTATCGCATCTATTGCTGCATTAATATCATAACCGCTGGGTCTTTTAACCTTTTCGGAAGGCAAAAGGTCTCTAAGGTTTTCTTTCGGCCCAATAACGCCCAGGACGTTCTTTCCGCAAAGTTCAGCTTCTGTAAAAATACCGCTATCTTTCAAATCCACTTTACCCATTGCTTCCGATACAGGCCTTGCCCTCATGGTCCTTTGTATATCCACAACGGTCCTTGAGCCTTTATCGGCGGCAATACACACACCGCCGTCCGAAATGACTCTTTTTCTTTTGGCTTCTTCTGTAATCAACGGAACGGCTGTAGCAATAGCCAGTTCTCCCGTGATAATGTCAATACTATCCTTATTAGGCGCCCTTGACCTTCCGCTGTATCCGGTATCTTCCAGAAAAAGATTTTTATCTCTTTCTAAGCCTAATTCAACAGCAAGCGCCTCAGCCACAAAGTCTGCTATGCCAAGCTCGGCAAGCAGAGGGTTACCATTGACATCTGTTTTTACATTGGCAAACTTTGCCGCCAAAAATTTGTTTCTTTTGAGGATTTTTTGTAGTAGTTGATCCTTTGCCGATACTCTGAACCCCTCCGACACAAATACGGCACTAGCGCCATACTCATTCATTCTCGATCTAACCGCTTCGGCTATATCATATAAAGAAACGATAACGCTACCATTAGGACTTACTGACCATTCTGGAACCGCCGCAACGCTGATAGGCGACTCTAAAGCCCCTGAAACGGTCAAATAGCCCATATCGCGGCCCATCATCTGGAACACGACACATTTCCAGCTGCCGGGCTCGGGTGATGCGCGCCGTGAAAATTCGTTTGCATTCTGCCCTGCGCTGTCTGCGCCCATCGGGTATACCATCGTATCACCGTCTATCGTCTTGGGAAGGACTAGCACCATCATGTCATCTACCTTTGATTCTTTAAATTTCTTAGCTATCTTTGCTGCCTCGCCCATATGGTCATTCCCGCCGACAAAAACCACTGTCTTGCAATAACCCTGTAAATTCGCCATTGCCTGAAGCGTTAACTCTTCGTTCAGCTTGACCCTCGACGTGCCTTGCGCGGCGCCGGGCTTGTTAAGCAGCTCATCCGCCATTTTTTGATCCACCCATACACGGTTTTCCGCAAATTCCCCGGATGACTTCACCAGCGTATCCAGGCCGAACCTTTGGATTTCAAGCGTCATGCCAAATCGGGCAAGAGCCTTTGCCAGTAACGCGAAATAATTATTTACACCCGGCGCTTCTCCGCCGCTTATCATTATTATCACGCGTTTTTCCGGAGGAACTTCACTCGGCTTGAGCCACGTCTTTACTCTTGTCATCGCAGCTACAGGCTGGTCAACCGTAGGCACAATCACAGGCTTTAATATGTCTTCGATATTATCCTGCTTGCTCCGAACGGCCTTGACATGCTCTTTAATGAATTGCAGTGAAGCTGCATAATCTTTTTTAAACGCTTCGACCCCGTCTTCCTGCAACTTTGTAGTAATTGCATTTATGTCTATATCACATTTGGACAAGGTATACATTACCTCTTGTGCCTGAACCGCTGTCATGTCATTTCTCGGCTCGGCTTCTACGCTGGTAGCCATTATCGAGGCATGCAATGTATCTTTCGGCATAGTATTAACTGTATTTTGCAAAGGGAGATTTGAAACATACATAAGCGGTGAAAATCTGGCACCATCAGCATAAGCTTCGTTTGATTTTATCTCCGTAGAAGCCCACAGAAGTCTTTGGGGCGCGGCGCCCATATTCAGAAGCTGTTCCCATAGTCGATGTCGATATAAAAATACGTTATTAGAAACATCGGATGCAAGCACCGTGTTAGCTATAGCGGCTTTTCCTATAAGGCTCTCCAAAATTGTTATGTTAGCCGCTGTCTCTTTAGGGTTATCCGTTCTTGCTTTTTCCTTTGCGATTGCCTTCCTTATCTGCTCATCAGCCGCATCCGGCTTACAGTTCACCCTGCTCACGAAGAAACTCGCAACGGACTGTATGTCATAGATAGGTTTACGATCGGTAACTCTCCGCTCCAAGCCTCTCATATACGCCCTTGCGACATCTTCATAATTGGAAACCCCGAAAAGAAGAGTTACATTGACATTGATTCCATTGTAGGTAAGTTCCTCTACTGCCTTTACGCCCTCGGGAGTAGCGGGAACCTTCACCATGACGTTTGGCATTCCAATCGCGTTAACTAATCGCATAGCCTCATTAACAGTATTCTGTACATCATACGCATATTTCGGGTTTACTTCTATCGATATATATCCGTCAAGATGCTTTGTCTTATTAAAGACGGGAAACCATTCCACAGCCATCTGTTTCATATACAATATACATACATAATCGTATATCTGTTCGGGCGTCCAGCCTTCGGCTATACCATGCTGTATTTCTTTGTCGAACATACCTGCTTTTATGGCATTGTTAATTATCGTAAGATTTGTGGTTTGACCGGTGACGCCTTTTTTCTTAAAAAACCTGATCTCTTCAGGCGTAAACGCGCCATCCGCCCATACGCTCTGTCCTTTTTTACGTAGCAAGGAAATACCTTTACCGGCAAGGAGCCTGGCTGTCTTTACGATACCATCCTTATCAAAACCGTGTTTTTTATACAGCTCCGCGGGCGTTCCCGATTCGCCGTATTTGTCTATACCAAGGTTTCTGACAAATTGCGGTTTTGCGTTCCGACGGGCGAGGATATTATCTATCTTATCTCCGAGTAGTCCCGGCAATGCGTCTATCACGCTTATAATATTTCTGCCACGCTCAATGAGTTTTTCAAAATCCCTCTTGTTAGCTTCATCAGCCGTTATGGATTTGAGCTGTGTTACATTCACAACCTCTACTGAAAGGCCGTATTTTTCTGAAAGATCCTTGGCCGCATTTATCGCTTCAGCTGTTACTACACCGGATGAAACTATTACAATGTCACGGCTTTGGCTCTTTTTTCTATTTTTCCCGGACTCGGTATCAAATATCTTATAGAAACCGCGCCTTGCGCCTTCCTGCCAACCTTCGGGTTTATTTTGTATAACCGGAGTATCAAGCCTCGCCGGCCTTATGTAATGTATGCCGCCTTTCTTCTTTGCAACGTCATATATACCTCTAAACAATACCCTCTGTTCTTCTGCGTCAGCACCTTCATAAGTTTGAACCCCCGGAAGCGCACCAAGAACACCAAGCGAATGCGCATCCTGGTGAGTTCTGCCATCCGGCCCGGTCGCTAAACCACCGTGCGTTCCAACGATTATTATCGGAAGGTTTGCATTTAATATGGCGTTAAGCTGGTCGACCATCCTCGTAGTAAATATGCTAAATGTGCCAATAACCGGAATCTTGCCGCACGCAGCAAGGCCTGCGGCAAATGAAACCATATGTGCCTCGCGTATACCAACCGGTATATATCTGCCTAAAAGATTATCAGCTGAAAATGTCCCGAATAACTTCGCAAAACCGTCAAATTTATTAGAACCCATCAAGTCTGCCGACATTGCAACCACATCAATATTATCCGCGCCGATAAGTGTGAGTTCGTGGCCTGTGGCAGTGCGAGTAGCAACATTTTTGCCCTCAGGATAACCTTTCTCTAATTCCTGTATAGCTTTTTGAACTGTTGCGCTATTTGTTATCTGACGAAGCGCCTCTCTTCTCGCCCCTACACGCGCTTTATTTTCTTTTTCTATACGCGCCTTCGTGTCGGCACCTAATGATATTTTCCTGATTAGATCTTCTACAAAAGCCTTTACAGCTTCCCTATGATTTTCGGGAGTGTACCTGCCATTGCTTAAAACGGCTAAATCCGCGTCTATAATAGCGAGCGCTTCTTTAACTTCGGCTTCTTTAGGCGCTTCACCGTGTTTTGCCATTCCCGGCAGGCCCGCACCTTTCGTAGTTTTCATTATAACTATAGCCGGCTTACCGTTACCAAGACTTTTCTTTGCTTCCTGAGTAGCTCTCATTACATCTTCTATGTCTTCGCCATTTGCCCTGACTACATTCCATCCTCTTGCTTCCCAGAGCTTAATTTGGCCTTCGTAGTCAACATCAACATCAGTAACTTTGTTATCTATCTGATATCCATTCCAGTCAAGAAACGCTACTATCTTAAGCCCCTTTGCCGCCGCTTCTCTATACGTTTCATCTTGCTTCTGTTTTAAAATAGCTCCTGCATGCCTTCCGGCCTCATCTACCTGGCCTTCTTCGGTTTCACCATCACCAATTATGCAGTATGTTATATAGTCCTTGTCGTCCATTACTGCTGCAGTCGCCATAGCTACCGCGGCGGAAAAAGCTACTCCTAAAGGGCCTCCTGAAAACTCAACACCGATCGTCTTCGCCATGTCCGGATGGCCCTGTAAGTCTGATCCGAGCTTTCTCAATGTTTCAAGGAATTCTTCCACATCCTCGGTCTTCAATTTGCCCTGTTTCTTAAGATCCGCTATACGTTTTGCAAAATACTGTGCGCGCGCCAATGCCGCATATAGGCCGGGCGCAGCATGGCCTTTTGAAAGGACAAACCTGTCCCTATATTCCCAGTTCGGATCACTTGGATCGTATCTCATGATCCTTTCACCATTAGCATTCGTTCCAAAATATAGCGCAACGACCGCTTTTAACATAGAAAGCGAACCACCCGGATGGCCTGAACCGGCCTTGTAGATCATACTTACTACATCGCGCTCGAGTATCCTTGTTAAAAATTTCAGATCCTGTATTAATCCGGGGCTATTTAGGCGAACACCTGCCGCGAATAAGCACTCGGATATCGCGGCTTCATCCAATAAATTTAAATCCTTTAATTTCGCCAACACGCCTTCTTCGGTAATGTCATTACGCACACGGTCAACGAGTATTTTCAACACTTTTGTTTGCTCTTCACGCGTTAATTTGGCAACAGCCGGTATTTCAATTAGCCTTTTCCATACATCTTTTGCCCTGTCATCACTTATCCCGATATCCGGCATATTTTCGTTCATTACTGCGGCTGCCGCAACAGGAGCTTCGAAATCAGTATCCGTCCTGTACTTTCTGCTGTCGGGACCAACAGAAATATCACCGTACGGCGCCATTGCTTGTGTAATTCGATAGGCAAGGGTAGCAAATTCATTGTAGGTGAGCTCGCCTACTATGCGCTTTCCGCTCTCCATGTGAGTAAAATTCAAAGTTTTCTTCCCTTGCCAACTATCCCCACCCTGGCCATCCCTCCTCAGCGTCCTCCACTGCCTATATTTATCCCAATCGCCTTCAAATGCCTCCTTTACGACAGCCAGATGGAAGCTTCTTTCTAAGTGCTCATGCGCCAATAATTGATCTTTTACGGTTGTAAATCCCCCCATGCCATATAACCACACACTTGTCTCTGTTGTACCCGTTTTGTCTTTATGCCAGGGGGCAACGGCATATATCCACCCACTTTCAACACCAAAGTGCGCGGCTTGTGAGGACAGCTGTCTTAGAAAATCGCTATACCCGTAGTGCAATTCGGGTCCGACATTTGCTCTACCCAGCAAGCCTGAAAAAAGTTCTTGTTCAGATAAACCGGTTACTTCAATAAGCTTCTCAAAGATAGCCAAAAAATTCCCGGCGGATTTTTTATTATCTGCAACAAACCAATTAATCTTATTAGACTTGTCCACTACGAGGAATTTCTCGAATGCCTTTGGGTTTTTTCCGACCTCGTAAAATAACGCGTCAAGCATCGCGTTAAGAACCCTGTGATCCGCGCAATCCATAGGGCCGGCATCTCTAACAGCTGCGGCTGTCGGAACTTCCCGCGATTTCGCCGAAGGCGTATTGTCTTTCGGGTATACGCTCAAGGTTTGTTTGGCAGGATCGTATTCTATAACATACCTTACATTATTTATGACCGCTTTCAGCGTTATAACACCATTGAGCCCTGCTTCGGCTTCATGGCGGAATATTCTACCGTTACGTATATTGTCAATTGCTCTAACAACTTCGGGGGATACGCCCTTTAGCTCTTTCAATGTTTGAGGAGTTATCGGCTGCTTCGCCTTTCTCATCGCCGCAAATAATTCCATGATAAGTATCGATATGCCGCGCGTGCCCTGGATGTCTTTGCCCAACATATCGTCACTTTTTATGAGCGTAGCGAGTGTGTCAGAATTCCTCGCGCCTAATAACTCCTGCGCGAACCCTGTATCAAAAAGAAATGTATTGCAAATGAATGCTATCAACACCACCAAAGAAGCTACACGATTTACTCTACTCATTGCCACTCCTCCTGTTTATGTTTCATGACGAACTTTTTAATCTTTTTTACTTTCCAAAAAAAACGCCTGGCAAAACTTTGCCAAGCATTTAAAATTTGTTCCGGACTTTTTTAAAAACTTGTTATTAGTTTATCACGCGAAAAATGTTTGTCAAGGAAAAATAGCTAACTTTTTGAAACCTTTACCGTTTTACCCACCCGGTGGGTAAAACGGTTAGGTTTCGATGCGGGGAAATAGTGGCGCGGACTTTTTAACTTGGGCGCCTGCTTTAAGTAAACCCCATGATTTCACGTCGGAGAATTTTACCTTTGACGGGTCGTCTTCCATGCCCAATTGGACCATTATATTCTTCGATGTGGACGGCATGAATGGATAGACGGATATAGAAACTATTCTCAATGCTTCAAGAAGGCTGTAAATCAGTATTGCCAGTTCGTCTGCCTTCCTTTCCTTTGCCAGCGCCCACGGCTTCGCGTCCTCGATAAGTTTATTGGCCTTATTAACAACTTCCCATATCTTTGTAAGCGCTCCCACGAAATCTAATTGCGGTATAGTCTTTTCTAAATCACCCGCCAGGCCGGAAGCTTTATCCTGCAAATCTTTTACTATTCCCGCCTCGAGCCTGTCCCCTGAGACAGCCGGAACTTTTCCCTCAAAATATTTTTCCACCATAGTAAGCGTCCGGTTAAGTAAGTTGCCCAGATCGTTGGCAAGGTCGCTATTGTACCTTGATATTAACGCCTCTTCATTAAAAGCTCCGTCCAAACCAAATGGGACTTCGCGCAGCAAAAAATATCTATAGGTATCTATCCCATATCTTTTTATCAGGTCAAGCGGGTCGACAACATTGCCCTTTGACTTCGACATCTTTTCGCCTTTTATGACCCACCACCCGTGCGCGAATATCGTCTTCGGAGGCGTCAATCCGAGCGCATGAAGCATTATGGGCCAATACACGGCGTGATGGCGCAATATATCCTTACCTATAACATGGAAATCCGCCGGCCAATATTTTTTAAGCTTTGCCTGATCATCGGGATAGCCTATGCCTGAAATATAATTTATCAGCGCGTCAAACCATACATAAGTGACAAAATTTTTATCGAACGGCACTTCTATGCCCCATGACATGCGGCTCTTGGAGCGCGATATGCATAGGTCCAAAAGAGGTTCTTTCAAAAACCCCAGCACTTCATTGCGCCTAAAGTCGGGCTTTATGAAATCCGGATTTGATTTTATATAATCTATGAGCCAATCTTGATATTCGGAGATCTTAAAGAAATAATTTTCTTCGTCCAGCTTCTCCAAATGCCGCTTGCAGTCGGGGCATAACCCGTCATCGGCCTGGGCCTCGGACCAGAATGTCTCGCACGGCGTGCAAAACCACCCTTTATACACCTTCTTATATATCTTGCCGTCTTTGTGTAATTTTTCCAACACGGCCTGGACCGCCTTAATGTGAACGCTATCCGTGGTCCTTATGAAATAATCATACTTTATGCCGAGCGAGTCCCACAGGCTCCTAAAGACAGGCACTATCTCGTCTACAAATTTCTTCTCCTCGCCTTTTTTAAATCCGCGCGCAAGCGTAGCCTTCTCTATCTTCTCGCCATGTTCATCGGTGCCGGTCATGAAGAATACATCATCACCGCGCAGCCTTAAGAATCTCGCCACCGTATCACAGGCTATCTGGGTATACGAGTGGCCTATATGAGGTTTTGAGTTTACGTAATATAGTGGGGTAGTTATATAGAATTTGTTCATGGCCTATTTATATGGGATTTCCAGGAGGCTGCCGTCTTCAAGTTCAACGGTTGCCGAGCGCTTTATCGCGTTTATGCCGATTACTTTGCCGTTACCCTTCTCCGTTTTTATGATATCTCCCTGGTTCGGCGCGCCCTTCATGAGCTCTTTATAAGTTTTATGCTCATAGCTTAAACAACACATGAGACGTCCGCATAGGCCCGATATCTTTGTGGGGTTTAACGGAAGATTTTGCTCTTTTGCCATCTTTATCGTAACCGGCTCGAAATCCTTTAAGAATGTCGCGCAGCACAGGACCCGTCCGCACGGACCGAAGCCGCCCAGCATCTTGGCTTCATCGCGCACGCCTATCTGCTTTAACTCTATCCTCGTCTTGAAGACGTTGGCGAGATCCTTGACCAGATCCCTAAAGTCTATCCTGCCTTCCGCGGTAAAATAGAACATTATCTTCGACCGGTCAAATGTAAATTCCGCGTCTATGAGCTTCATGGCTAAGTGGCGCTCATGTATCTTTTTATTACAGGCGTCCATTACCTCCCTTACCTTCTTCTTATTCTTGTCTATCTGGTGCATGTCCCACGGATTGGCTTTCCTGATGACTTTTCTTAAGGGCTGCTCCACGTCGGAATCGAGGATTACTTCGTTCTCCGATATCACCTGTCCATAGTCCTGCCCCCTGTCAGACTCCACAATTACATAATCGCCGGTTTTAAATTTCATGCCGCCGGTGGAGTAATATGATATCTTGCCCGCTTCCCTTAGCCTTACCTGTATTACTTCGTACATTTAAACCTCACAAATCTTAACACCCAGAACGCTCATCGCAAGTTTAGCGTTAGCATTCTGGTCCAAATATGATATCGTTGAAATAACGCTGCCTATAACATCTTCCAAATATTCAAAGCTCAAACGCTTTGCCTCGTTAGAGATTATATCCTTTTTGTCGATATTTACAAGCATAGAGTTATCTACGCCTGCTTTGGCGCTTGCTATATCCTTAAACCACGCAAGCAGTATATCAAGATACAATACGAGCTTTTCTTTGGGCACGTCATCAAAAGAAAGCTGATTCAATGACCTTTTGGAGACGCTATCTATTAGAGAGGACCTTTTTGCGAATACGTCTTCATCGTTATATTTAACCGCTTCCCCCAGCCTGCCGCAGGACAAACGTGAAAGTACATGCGCGCTCTTTTCATCCAAAGAATATTGCCCGATAAGAAGCTCCTTGATCTGATCCGGCTTTAACGGATAAAATCTTACAACCTGCGAACGCGATACTATAGTATGAAATAGGGCCTTCAGATTGTCTGTTATCAGTATCAATATAGAGTCTGTCGGGGGCTCTTCCAGTGTTTTTAATAAAGCGTTTGCCGCCTCATGTTTCATATCCTGGGCCTGGTCTATAATATAAACTTTCTTCTTCGCTTCAAAGGGCCTAAGGTATATATCTTTTATCAATTTTCGTATATCGTCTATCTTTATCGTGCCGCGGTCTTTTTCCGCCTTCAATATAGAAACATCCGGATGGGACAAATTATCTATCTTCTTGCATGAAGGGCATTTGTCGCAAGGTTCGTATGATACAGCGTTTTGGCATACAATGGCTTTGGCGAAATTGACAGCTGTAAGCGCTTTGCCGATACCGCCGGGGCCGCAGAATATATAGGCATGCGATAATTTGTTATTTTTAAGCGAAGTCTTTAAAAAAGAGACAGCGCTATCCTGCCCTTTAATATCGGCGAAGGACATTATCGACCTCTCTTCTTACCAAAGACTGGACTTTGGGTATTTCGCCGTCAACTTTTATCACTTTTATCCTTTTCGGATATTTTCTTGCCAGCTCCAGATAGCCTTTTCTCACCCTCTTATGGTACGCGACATCTTTTGACTCAATTCTATCAGTGCCCTTCTTCTTAGCGCGCCTCAAACCTTCTACAGTATCTATATCCAAAAGTATAGTAAGATCCGGCGCCAAAGAATTTGTCGCCACATCGTCGATCTTCTCTATTATATTCATATCGACTTTACCGCCATATCCCTGATAAGAGAATGTCGCGTCGCTAAATCTGTCACATATGATAATATTTTTCCTCTTTATCGCGGGCGTTATTATATCCTCCACTATCTGGCGGCGGCATGCTTCAAATAAAAACAATTCGGTTAAATCGGATATATGCAGGCCGTCGGAATTAAGCAGAATTTTCCTGACTTCTTCGCCTAACTTTGTGCCGCCCGGCTCACGGGTAATTACGCACGAATACCCATTCTTCTTAAGATAATCTAAGAGAAGCCTGGAATGCGTACTCTTGCCGCAGCCTTCTATGCCCTCAAAAGTTATGAATAAACCTTTTTTTAAACTTTTCTTCGCCACACCGTGCCATCCTTCGTATCTTCCAGTATAACGCCCATATCGCTAAGATCCTTGCGTATGTCATCGGATCTTTTATAGTCCTTGTTTGCCCTCGCCTCATTCCGTTGTCTTATCAGAGCCTCAACGGTTTCCGGCAAGGCTTTATCGGCTTGGCTTAGGCTCAAACCAAAAATTTCCGCAAGTTTATGTAATATTTTTTTCGATTCAAGGGTAATTTCGTAATTATCGATATTCTTATTTGTAAAATTTACCAGTTCGAACAGATCGGCTAACGCCAGGGGCATATTAAAATCATCGTCCATCGCCTCTTCGAAACGGCGCTTGAAATCAGCGATTTTGTCGTTCTTACACCGCCCCGGTGTAGTTTTAGAAAGCAGCTTGTCACCGGGGCGGTGTAACTTCTCAAGTAGAATTATAAACCGCTCTTTTTGCGCCTTCATCTCACCTATCTTCTCTTCTGTATAATCGACCGGATGACGATAGTGAGTATTGAGAAATAATAGTTTCAGGTAATCAGCATCTTTATACTTAGCGATAAAATCTTTTATAGAGATAAAATTACCGAGTGACTTTGCCATCTTTTCCTTGTCGATGGTCAAAAGCCCATTGTGCATCCAATAGCGCGCGAACTTCTTACCCGCGCCCTCGGACTGCGCTATCTCATTTTCGTGATGAGGAAATATAAGGTCCACTCCGCCGCCATGTATGTCGAATTCATCTCCAAGAATATCGGAGCTCATAGCGGAGCACTCTATGTGCCATCCGGGCCTGCCGTCTGACCATGGACTTTTCCAGTAAGGCTCTCCCTCTTTTGCCTTCTTCCATAACGCGAAGTCTAAAGGGTCGCGTTTCTTCTCTCCATGCGAGATCCTTGCGCCTATTTCCATCTTATCTGTATTCTGATTGGATAATTTTCCGTAATCTTTGGCCTTCTTTATATCGAAATATACGTCCCCGCCCGATTCATACGCGCAATCTCTTTTTATAAGATCTTCGATAAATTTAATCATCTTCGGGATATATTCGGTTGCCTTCGGTTCTTTGTCGGGGTGTCCTATCCCCAGCAAGTCCATATCCTCATGATATGCGTCAAGATATTTTTTTGAAATTTCTTTTGTTTCTTCAATTAAATTTGACCCTTGACCCTTGACACCTGACACTTTTTTTGCTTTCTCTATTATCTTATCGTCGACATCCGTAACGTTCCTGACGAATGTGACCTTATTGCCTTTATACTCAAGATAGCGCCTAACCACATCAAATATGTACGCGCTCCTGGCATGGCCTATGTGGGACTCATCATAAACTGTCGGCCCACAGACATACATCCCAATCGAGCCGGGTTTAATCGGGGCAAACTCTTCTTTTTTTCTGGTAAGCGAACTATATATCTTCATTTCTCCAGGTCTTCTATCCTCTTCTTAAGCTCATCGAGATCTTGCAATAGCGGATCGAGCACGTGGATATGGTCGAGGTCTATATCTATCTTCTTGCCGTCCTGTTTTGTGACCCTGCCTGGAACACCGACAACTGTGGAATTCGCGGGAACATCCTTTATCACAACAGCATTTGAGCCTATATAGGAATTGTCTCCTATCGTAATATTGCCTAAAACTTTCGCGCCCGCCCCTATTACGACATTGCTCCCTATAGTAGGATGGCGCTTGCCCTTCTCTTTGCCCGTACCGCCCAATGTCACGCCCTGATACATGGTGACATTATCCCCAATAATAGTGGTCTCGCCTATTACGACACCCATGCCATGATCTATAAATAGGCTGTTCCCAATAGCAGCGCCGGGATGTATCTCTATGCCTGTAAAGAACCGGCCCAACTGCGAGATCCATCTCGGGAAAAACGGCACGCGAAGCTTAAGAAGCACATTCGATACCTTATAGAATACCAGCGCATGCAGCCCTGAATAAGTTAAAAGCACCTCCAGAAAACCGCTTGCCGCCGGATCGCGCTCGAATATCGCATTTATCTCTTTCCTGAAAAATATAGCGACAAAAATCCAGAAGATCGCTATTATTAAGACGATATTGAGTACCACACTAAGGCAAATAGTCATACAGCACCTCGAATTTTATTTCTCTACCAACGTTGCGACGGCATACGCGGCTATCGCTTCGCCCCTGCCAAAGGCGCCCACTCCTTCATTTGTGGTGGCTTTTATATTAACCCTGGACCTGTCTATACCTAAAATACCGGATATGGCCTCGACCATCTTGTCCTTAAAGGGCATGATCTTCGGCTCCTCGGCTATAGCGGCCACGTCTATATTGTTTACCGTATACTTTTTATCCGATACTAACTGCGCCACTTTCTTCAATATCTCTTTACTCGCTATATCTTTATAATTTGGGTCGGTATTCGGAAAATGCTGGCCTATATCACCCAGCGCCAGAGCCCCCAAAAGCGCGTCCGATATCGCGTGCAGGATCACGTCACCGTCAGAATATCCTATTAATCCCTTTACGTATGGTATCTCAACTCCGCCCAAAAATAATTTTCTCTCCTCGACGAGCCTGTGAATATCATACCCTATACCGGTCCTCATAATAACACCTCGGCCATTTTTAGATCCTCTTTTGTCGTTACCTTAATATTTTTCGCGCTGCCTTCAAGGATCTTAACCTTTTTACCGATGCGCTCTAAATAAATGGCATCATCGGTTATTTCTTCTCGAGTACCTGCTTTAGAATAAGCCTTCTTCAACAGGCTGTATTTGAAAACCTGCGGCGTCTGCGCGCGCCATAGGCTATCCCTATCAAGCGTCTTCCTGATAAATAAATTCTTATCCGCTAATTTTACAGTATCGGTCTGGCGCACCGCGGTTATGCACGCGCCGTGCCTTTGGGCTAAAAGCACGGAACCGGCTATCATATCTTCCGACAGAAAAGGCCTTGCCGCGTCATGCACCAAAACTATATCGTATGACGGGCCTATAAGGTCAAAACAATTTTTAACAGATTTCGAGCGCGTCTTCCCTCCGCCCGTTATAAATTTTGCCTTAGATATGCCGTACTTTTTTATTATTCCCTTGAGTCGCTTTATCAGTGTGGGCTGGACCGCGATGATTATGGTATCTATGTATTTTGATGAGTTAAGAGTTTTAAGCGCATACACTATTAACGGCCTTCCGCCAAGTCGTACAAACGCTTTCTTTTCACGGGTCTTGAGTCTTTTTCCCAAACCGGCAGCCGGAACTATCGCGACTACCCTTGGCCTCATTTACCCTTCCATCCACCCTGCTGCCTCGGGGCATCTTCGAGCTTAGCAAATATCATCCTGCCCGCGGATGTCTGTAAAACACTTGTGACTGTAACCTTCGCTACCTGGCCTATCAGATGCCTGGTATTATCTACTACGACCATCGTCCCGTCATCCAAGTACCCTACCCCCTGATTATATTCTTTTCCCTCTTTGGATATCCTGACTTCCATAGCTTCGCCCGGAAGGACGACGGGCCGCAGCGCATTAGCAAGTTCATTAATATTAAGTACGGTAACGCCTTGAAGCTCGGCTATCTTATTTAAATTAAAATCATTAGTAACAACTTTGGCGCTAAGAAGCTGGCCCATCTTGACCAATTTCGCGTCAACATCCTTTATGTCCGGAAAGTCTTCTTCCTGTATCCTTACATTAAGCTTGGAGTTCTTCTGTATTCTGTTTAATATATCCAGCCCGCGTCTGCCGCGATTGCGCTTCAAAGCATCCTGCGAATCCGCGATCTGCTGAAGCTCCCTTAATACAAACCTCGGTATCACTATCCTTCCCTCGACAAATCTCGTATCCAGTATATCGGCGATCCTGCCGTCGATTATAACGCTTGTATCAAGAAGCACTACATCTTCGCGCTCGTCCTGCCTGACGAATTTTACATAAGGGATTACGAGATTAAATTCGTCTTTTCCCCTCATCGCTATAACCATGCCCAAATAGCAGAATACCAGGATCAACACTATCTGCAGCGACGAAAATAGTTCTATGCTCATCGGGATTAGCTTCAGCACGCTGGTAAGTATCCATGCCATGAAAAATCCGAATATCAGCCCGAACACAGCCGCTGAAAGGTTCCTGACAGAGAATCGCCTCATCCCGACTTCCACTAATATTATCGTGCTCGAACCTATGAGGCCGCATAGGGCGCCGCCTATCTGCCACGTCATATTAAAATTACCCAAAAGCGCGCCGACATAATAACCTACTATGGTACTGACTACTACGAAAAAAGCCCTTAAGTATAATACCGTCATATGTTATCCCTCTTTCTATTGACCCCGGGGTTTATTAAGAAGTTTCCAAGGGTTATTCTTTATGTCCTCGGTAAATGCCTCGAGATTCTTATATACAGAGTCATCCGTCAATAATTTACCCACCGTGCCCTCGCCGTTCTTCAGCCTCGTAACCACTGTATTGACCGAATCTGTGAGGCTCCCTAATTTTTCAAATATCTTATTTACCGAAGCCGGATCCTTGCCAATAAGCATATC
The DNA here is from genome assembly GCA_030695905.1 of Candidatus Omnitrophota bacterium. Lineage (NCBI taxonomy): Bacteria > Pseudomonadati > Candidatus Omnitrophota > Candidatus Omnitrophota bacterium. Next base: position 76,966 of record JAUYOL010000011.1, read on the forward strand.
GCCGTCTTTCAAAAATCGCTCACCTATACCCGGAGATATTTCAAGATATTTTTCACCCATAAATCCTAAAGTATTTATCGTCGCGACCGCTTCTTCATCTATCTTTACGCTTTCCTTGATCCACGCGTTCAGCTGCGCTTTCGTCTTCTTTTCCGTCTCATTATAATATATTTTGAGCCCGTCTATCTGGCCCACCCCTACTCCGGCCAGTCTCACAGGAGCGCTTGGGCCTATGCCGTCGACAAAGTTGAAATCTATCTTTATATGGTAGCCGCGCTTTACGAGATTTATGTCACCTATGGAAAATACTATTATGAATAATATGGCTATGCCTATCATTATAAATATACCGACCTTCAATTCAAAAATTTTTGTTCCGTCCATGTATTCCCTCCGTATTGTAGTTCATTTAAATCTAACCTGGTTAGTCTAACCAGGTTAGATTAGGTGCTCGAAATCGATGCCTTCTGTTATAGGGCCGGTGCCGGCGCCTGTAATAAACTGCTTAACTATGGGATCCTTTGTATTTTTTATATGATCCGGCGTCCCGTCAGCTATTATTTTACCATTATACAACATGGTTATCCTGTCCGCTATCTTGTAAGCGCTCGTCATATCATGCGTAACCGCTATCGACGTCATCTTGAACCTGGCATGCAGCTGCACTATCAGGTCGTTTATAGAATCGCCCATTATCGGATCAAGCCCGGTCGTAGGTTCATCATAAAGAATTATCTGCGGCCTCACGAGGATTGCCCTTGCCAACCCCACGCGTTTCTTCATACCTCCGGATAATTCCGCGGGCTTTTTGTCCTCTATATCCTTCAATCCCACGAGCGCCAGGCACTCTTTAACGCGTTTTGCCACCTCCTGCTTCGTCGCGTTGGTGTGCTCCAGCATACTGAACCCGACATTTTCAAATATGGTAAGCGAATCAAAAAGAGCGGCGCCCTGAAATAGCATTCCAAACTTCATCCTGATCTCGTTGAGCTCCTTCTCATCCATGCGCGTTGTGTTTTTGCCGTCGATAAGAATATTCCCCGAATCCGGTTTTAGCAAGCCTATTATATGCTTTAATAGGACGCTCTTGCCGCAGCCGGACCTGCCTATTATTACAGTGGTCTCACCGTCTCTTACATTGAGGTTTAGATTATCTAAAACCTTGTGCCCGCCGAAAGTCTTGGAAACGTTTATTATCTCTATCATAAAAGATACCGTTTAATTTAAGAAATAGAATAACGCCGTAAAGAAACAGTCGGACGCTATTATTAAAATGAAACTCGTGACTACGCTCGATGTCGTAGCTTTGCCTACACCCTCCGCCCCGCCTTCGGCCCTCATCCCTTCAAAACAGGCGACAATGCATATTATCATCGCGAAGAACGTGCTTTTTATGAGGCCAGTGTATATATCTTTGTACCTCAATGCCTTCCAGGTCATCTTCATATACATGGAGTGGCTCACATCTAATTTATAGACACCTATCAGGTATCCGCCCAGGCCGCCTATGATATCGGAGTACAGGGTCAGTATAGGTATCATGATAACAAGCGCCAGAAACCTCGGAACGACAAGATATTTTACCGGATTTGTTGCAAGCGTCTCAAGAGCGTCTACCTGCTCCGTAACTTTCATCGTGCCAAGCTCAGCCGTTATCGACGCGCCGGTCCTTCCGGCCACTATAAGCGCCGTCAATACCGGCCCGAGTTCGCGTGTCATCGAAAGCGCGACTAAAGACGCTATGTACATCTCGGCCGACATCTTCTGCATCTGGTACGCGCTTTGCAGGGCCAGGACCATACCGGTAAAAAGGCTTATCAGGGAAACTATCGGAAGGCTGTCCACGCCTATCCTTGACATCTGCTCTACCACGTGACGCCTTCTTAAAGGCGGGATCGGTATCCAGAAAAGCGTCTCGCCCAAAAGTATCGACGTGCCGCCGGCATACCTGACGAACTCTATGAAACGCTTTCCTACCAATTCCGCGATATTTCTGAACATTCAATTCCCCTTCTCTAGAATTTATCCTTATGTTCTAACCCAAAAAAATTCTTATTATCGCTGAACTTTAATTTTATACTGTCATTCGGATGCAGATTATACGAAAGCTCGTACTCATCCCTGTCGCGAAGGCTTTCGTCGACCTTTTCATCGTTTACATACTTTTTAAACCCGATATTGATATCTCCTACTATATTCTTCTTCATCTTGAATTCACGGACGTCCTGCCATTTAGCGGTGTCGTATCCATCCCAAAGCACGGTATCCGCGCCGTCAATTATCTTAAGATTTTCGAAAAAACTGTCTTTACCTATCCTGGCCATGTCCATATATCCCGCAAGAGTAAAAGAGCCGCTTTCGCGCGTTATGCGCGAATCGTCTATCGTTACTATAGGCCCGTCGCCTTTAAGATCAGCGCTTAAAAACTCAAATTTCATCTCGGATATCCTGCCCTTTTTTATTTCCAACCGCACTTTACTCCTAAGCTTATCTATAGGCCCTTTTAATTCCCATTTACTGTTCATGATCCCCGCGATGAACGAAGCGTACCGCGGATTAAATATAGCGAGCGTCTGCTCCAGATTCACATTATCCGTAACCGCTATCGCGTCGACAATATACGGATCTTTTAGCCCAAATTTACCGTTTATATAACATACCCTGCCAAGGTCAAGGTTGCGTATCTCAATAGCCTCTTTCGATATCCTGTAAGAAGCCCTTACGTCATTAAACGGCTTATAATTAAGTATGATGTTCTTTGCTTCTACCTCGCCCTCAAGGTTCTCTTCCGTCACATTCTTTATCGTCGCTTCGCCCGTAATATCAAAGTGCTGCAACTTTACGTGGCCGGCTATTATCTTTAAAATGGCCACTCCGCTGGCGGCAAAGTTATATTCTATCTTTACATAGCCTTCCTTGGGCCTTAATATTATATTTGCCACTCCATTCTTTATATCGCCGGACAGGTCTATCTTGTCGCCGTCAAACAATCTTATATTCCCTTTTATTGACGCGTCCTCTTTTGTCCCCTGCAGCAATATAAAGCCGGACAATATACCATTCTTCGTAGAGAAGTCTATAGTCACATAAGGCTTGCTCGAAACAAAATTTGGAAAGATAAAATTCCATATCCTGTAATTTGAAGTTATATTCTCTATATCGACAATGTCCGCAGATGCGGATCCGTCCTTTTTCAATATCTTCACATCATGGATCGCAAATGGGCTAACGATGCCGCCTTTAAGCGCGCCTATGGATATATCCACCTTACCGCTGAACATATCTTCTATCCTGCCTTCGGCTAACACTTTAAATTGCGGGGCAAACGCTTCTATCCTGCTTTCAAAGAACGCAATAAAACTTAACGCCAAAAGTATAACTAAAAGCGCTTTAAAGCGCCTTCTCGCGCGTATGTTTCTCATAACAATATCAGACTGTCGTAAACTCCAGATGGTCGGGCGTAGCCGTAACGCGCACTTTCACTCCGGGCTTATAGGTCCCTTTTATGATACCTTCGGCAAGGGGATCTTCCAGGAATCTTTGTATAGTACGCTTTAACGGGCGCGCGCCAAATACCTTATCGAATCCGCGCTCTATAAGAAAATTTTTCGCCTCTTTCGTCAGCTCTATATGTATATTCTGATCTTTAAGGCGCGTCTCAACCTCTTTCGTCTCCAGTTCCACTATATGCTCCAGGTCTTCCCTTGTAAGGGACCTGAAGACAATTATATCGTCAACCCTGTTTAAAAATTCCGGCTTGAATACTTTTTTAACTTCATCGAGCAGTCTGGTCTTCATGGACTGGTAGGTAACTTCCTCCTCCTGCGATTTAAACCCTATCGAGCCCTGCTTCTTTAAAGTCTCAGCACCTATATTTGAAGTCATTATTATTATCGTATTCCTGAAATCTACCTTTCTTCCGAACGAATCCGTGAGGCGTCCCTCTTCGAGCATCTGCAGCAGTATATTAAACACATCCGGATGCGCCTTCTCTATCTCATCCAGCAATACCACCGAATACGGACGACGCCTGACCTTCTCTGTAAGTTGTCCGCCTTCCTCATAACCCACATAGCCGGGTGGCGCGCCTACAAGTCTCGATACATTGAACTTCTCCATATACTCTGACATATCTATCTGTATTATCGCGTCCTCATCACCGAACATAAACTCCGCGAGCGCTCTTGCCACAAGCGTCTTCCCCACACCTGTAGGGCCCAGAAATATGAATGAGCCTATCGGGCGGCGCGGATCTTTTATCCCGGCGCGCGAACGCCGGACGGCGTGAGCTATAGCGCTTATAGCTTCATTCTGGCCGATAACGCGCTTGTGCATGCCGTCTTCCATATTTAAAAATTTCGCCTGTTCTTTTTCTTCCAGTTTTACGATAGGAATACCGGTCCATTTTGAAACGATGACCGCTATATCCTCATCGGTAACTTTTGGTTCAAACTTGCCGCGCGATGTCTGCCACTCCTTTTTTATTCCGCCCAACTCTTCCTTTAACTTGCGCTCTTCATCCCTGAATTTCGCGGCGCGCTCAAAGTCCTGGTTCTTTACGCTCTGTTCTTTCTCCTTTTTAACGGTCTCCATCTTGTCTTCGATATGCTTTACATCCGGCGGAGCTGTCATAACCGAAAGCCTGGAACGGGCGCCCGCCTCGTCTATAAGATCTATAGCCTTATCCGGCAGGTATCTGCCGGTAATATATCTATCGGACAACTTCGCGGCGGCCTCGACGGCCTCATCGGTAAATTTAACCCTGTGGTGAGCTTCATATTTATCGCGAAGCCCTTTTAATATATCTATCGTCTCGGCTACCGAAGGAGGCTCCACCATTATCGTCTGGAAGCGCCTCTCGAGAGCTGCGTCTTTTTCTATGTGCTTGCGGTATTCATTTAGAGTGGTTGCGCCTATACATTGTATCTCGCCGCGCGATAGCGCAGGTTTCAGTATGTTCGACGCGTCTATAGCGCCTTCCGCTCCGCCCGCGCCAACAAGAGTATGAAGCTCGTCTATGAATACTATTATATCTTCTGATCTTTTTATCTCATCCATTACAGCTTTAATTCTTTCCTCAAACTGGCCTCTGTATTTTGTCCCGGCGACCATCAGCGCTAAATCGAGTATGATGATCCTCTGATCGCGCAGTATCTCCGGAATATCGCCTGCCACTATCTTCTGCGCGAGGCCCTCGACTATGGCGGTTTTACCAACCCCTGCCTCGCCTAAAAGCACAGGATTGTTCTTTGTGCGCCTTGACAGTATCTGTATAACACGCTCTATCTCATTTTTCCTGCCGATGACTGGATCTAATTTATTATCCTTGGCCAGTTTTGTCAGGTCCCTGCCAAACGCGTCGAGCGCGGGCGTCTTAGCGTGCGATACTTTTTGGCCCATCTCGTATCCGGGGATGGATGAACCAAGAAGGTTCATGACTTCTTCACGCACCCTTTCCAGCTCAAGGCCTAAATTCATCAATACCTGCGACGCCACGCCTTCGCCTTCTCTTATCAGGCCCAATAACAAGTGTTCCGTGCCGATATAATTATGCCCCAGCGCGCGTGCTTCCTCCGTGGCAAGCTCCATAACCTTCTTTGCTTTTGGCGTGAACGGAAGATCGCCGGAAATAACTGTAGTCGGCCCCGGCTGAACGAGCTTTTCTACCTCTATCCTTATCTTGTCCGGCGTTAGGCCAAAACTCGCGAGCACAGCGGCGGCGACGCCTTCGCCTTCTCTGACCAAGCCAAGCAGTATGTGCTCTGTGCCGATGTAGTCGTGATTAAACCTCTTGGCCTCCTCCTTCGCCAAAAGTATAACTTTTCTCGCCCTCTCAGTGAATCTGTTAAACATCGCCATTATAAAATCTCCTAAGTTATGACCCTATTTTAATTTTTCCCTGATCAATTCCGCGCGCTGCGTATCGCGTTCGTTGGAACTCAGCACCTTGCCCTTAAGCTTCTGAAGGTGCGCCGGCTGCGTAAGTATCAATAGTTCGTTTACCATTCTTCTGTCCATATTCTTCACAACGCCGACGTCCACACCAAGTCTTATGGCCGAAAGAAGCGCTATCGTCTCATTGCTTGTTATTATATGCGCGTTCTTAAGAGTTCCGAACGCGCGCCATACCCTGTCTATGAGAGCGTCTTTACTCTTGGCAATTATATTTCTTCTGGTCGCCTCTTCGCGCGCTATTATCTGGTTTATTATCCTCTCAATATTGTCCATAATATCTTCTTCGGTCCGCCCCAATGACACCTGATTAGATACCTGGAATAAGTTGCCGCTTGCCTCGGTCCCTTCGCCGTACAGGCCTCTTATATTAAGACCGAGCTTAGCGGTGGCCTGCAAAATTTTTCCTATCTGTCCGGTAAATACAAGGCTCGGCAAATGCAGCATTATAGAGCCGCGCAGTCCCGTCCCGGTATTTGTGGGGCATGCGGTAAGATATCCCCATTTAGTGGAATACGCAAATGATAATTTTTTACTTAATTCCGTATCAAGAGCGTCGATTATTCTCCAGCATTCCATGAGATTCAGGCCCGACTGCAGGATCTGTATCCTGAGATGGTCCTCTTCGTTCACCATTATGCTTATTATCTCTTTTGGATCCACGATCAGCGCTTTAAATTCAACGTCCTTGGTATGCTCAGGGCTCATCAGATGGCGCTCAACAAGAAAGAGCCTGTCGACCTCGGACAGATCCTTCAGCCTTAAGAAAAGCGCGTCCTTCAGATAACTAACCGACTTGGCCGCGTCTAAAATAGCGGTCAATATCGCTTCTTGCTGCTTTTTATCGGCCCAATGCGAAAATGACAGCTTATCAAGATTCCTGGCAAGACGCGTCCTTGAAGACATAACGATATCGGAGTTAGGACCGGTGCCTTTGAGCCATTCGCAATCGTGTTTTAGAAACTCGTCCAGCTTCATCCTTAGCCTTCTTTCGCCTTCTTGTTTTCGAGATCTTTTATCTTGTCCCTCAGTTTCGCGGCCTCTTCAAATTCTTCAGTCTGTATAGCTTTCTCAAGCTGCATCTTAAGGTCCTGCAAAGTCCTCGTATCCTTGATCGTTTTTCCGGTCTTGAGAGGGACCTTGCCGACGTGCCTGTCAGAGCCGTGGATTCTTTTTAATAGCGGGGCCAACTCTTTCTTAAAGGCTTCATAGCATTCGCTGCAGCCAAGGCGCCCAAGCTTGCGGAAATTTTGGTACGTCATTCCGCAGTTCGGGCATTTTATAGAAATGGCTACTTCAGGCTCTACTGTGGTCCCCATATCCGTAAGTCCGGCCAATAGCTCGCTTAAACCGAAGTGCTCTTCCATTTCGGCGCCCTTTTCGCGCGCGCAATCTTCACAGAGGTTGAGTTTAGAAACCTGGTCATTGACTATCTCCGTCAGATGAACCGTCGCTTCTTTCTTGCCGCAAACGTCACAGAACATATTTCACTCCATCGATCTTCGTTAGTTTCTTGAATTCGATCATAAGACGCGCCGTGACAGCGCCGGGTTTGCCGGTGCCGATCCTGTTTTTATCAATTGCTGTTACGGGGATAATCTCCGCGGCCGTACCGGTCAGAAATACCTCGTCCGCCGCGTATAAATCTTCAAGCTTCAGCATCTTCTCTTCAAAGCCGGCGCCAACAGACTTTGCCAGCCCTATAACAGCGTCTCTGGTTATGCCTTCGAGCGCGCCTATACTGGTAGGCGAGGTAAAAAAATTTCCGCCCTTAACCATAAATATATTGTCCCCGGTGCATTCCGCGACATAATCGTTATAGGTAAGCATTATCGCTTCTTCGGTGCCGGCTTTAATAGCGTCTATCTTGGCCAGGATATTATTAAGATAATTCAGCGATTTTATCTTCGGATCCAGGGCATTGGCGAGATTGCGCCTTGTCTTCGCGGTAATTATCTCCAATCCATTTCGGTAAAATACTTCCGGATATAGTTTTATCTTGTCAGTAATGATAAAGATGGTTGAATATTTGCATTTCCTCGGATCGAGCCCTAAGTCTCCTGGCCCTCTTGTCACGACCAGGCGTATATAAGCCGATTTAAGGCTGTTTGCCTTAAGGGTATCTATGACAGCTTTGGACATGGCGTCTTTTGTCATCGGGATAACCATATGAATGGCATCGGCGGAGCGGTATAGTCTGTCTATATGCTCTTTTAGCTTGAAGACCAGGCCGTCATAAGAACGGATGCCCTCGAAGACACCATCTCCATATAAAAGGCCATGGTCAAACACAGACACCACTGCCTTCTCTTTATCTACCATTTTACCGTTAAGGTATATAAGCATCTCTTCCCCAAATTATAGTATATATAATATATATAATAAATGTGATTAAGTCAAATTAAGAATTACAAAAAGGTAGGCTATGCTAATTTTCCATCTTTTAAGCGGATTACGTCATCAACTCTCGACGCAAGCTTCTCATCATGGGTAACTATTACAAGGGTAGAGCCGCTTTTTGACTTCAGGTCAAATAGAAGTTCGTATATGGCCTCCCTATTCTTAGAATCGAGGTTTCCTGTAGGCTCATCGCAAAGAAGCAGATCCGGCTGGTTCGCGAGCGCTCTTGCTATCGCTACCCTCTGTGATTCTCCTCCTGAAAGACGGGATGGCAGATGGTCGAGCCTGTGTTCAAGCCCTACTGATTTTAATATATCTTTTGCTCTTTCTCTCATCCCTTGCCCCTTCATCATCATAGGGAGCATCACATTTTCCAGCGCGGTAAATTCCGACAATAGATGATAAAACTGAAATACAAATCCTACTCTTCTATTCCTGGCCGCCGCCCTATCGCAATCGGATAATCTATATATGTCGTCTCCGTCCAGCAACACTTTTCCCGACGTGGGCCTGTCCAGCCCGCCAAGCATATGCATAAATGTGGATTTGCCGGCGCCCGAAGGCCCTACTATAGCTATGGACCGGCCGGTTTTTATTTCAATGCTTATGCCGTCTACGGCCCTGACCTCTTTCGCGCCGGTCTTATATATTTTACGCAAATCTTTTATCGCTAATAATATGTTACTCATAACGCAATGCCTCTACCGCCTCGAGTTTCGACGCCCTATACGCCGGATAAATCGTAGCTATAAAACTTATTAACAGGCTCGACGCTACTATCACAAGGATGTCCTGCGGTTCAAGTTTTACAGGCAGCCTGTCTATGTAATATATATCCTGCGGCAATGTAATAAATTTATAGGTCTTCAGGCACCAGCATAAACCTAAGCCTAAGGCGGCGCCAAGCGCGGTACCCAAAGCTCCTATCATCGCCCCCTCTATAGCAAATAGCGTCATGATGTTAAATCTCGTCGCGCCGATAGATTTAAGAATACCTATATCTTTCGTCTTCTCAAATACGGTCATTATAAGAGTGCTTGCTATATTAAGGCACGCCACAATGACTATAAGCGTAAGTATCAGAAACATAACAATCTTCTCAAGTTTTAGCGCGGAAATAAGGTTTTTATTCTGCTCCATCCACGTTCTTACCGTAAACGGCGGGCCTAATTTCTCCAACAACTCTTTCTTTATTTCCCGCGCGCGAAACGCGTCGTCTATTTTGACACTGATCCCGCTAACAAGGCCCGATACCGCGAATATGTCCTGTGCCTTCTTAAGATCAATAAAAATAAAATTCATGTCATATTCATACATGCCGGAATTGAATATACCGCATATCGCAAGAGTCTGGCCTTTAGTATCCGACGGAGAGACTAAAATTATTTTGTCGCCCAACTTTAACCTTAACCTCGAGGCGAGTTCACTGCCTATTACGACGCCGTTCCCATTAAATTCTAACGATCCCTGTTTTATATATGTTCCTATTTTACTTATCTTCTCTTCTTTTGGGCTATCTATGCCTTTTACTATAACACCCGTCACATTTTCATTGCTGCGGACAAGCGCCTGCCCGTGCAGATATGGTGCCGCGGAAACAATATGAGGGGTTGACAAAATCTTTGAGACAAACTCGCCCGAAGGGTCCACGCCATAGTCGGACTCGACTACAATGTGCGCGTTCATCCCTATTATCTTCTCTTTTAGGTCATTATCAAACCCGGACATTACGGCTATGACGGTAATAAGCGCGGCGACACCGACGGCGATGCCGAGTATCGATATCAGGCTTATTATGGAGATGAATTTTTCTTTATGTTTTGATGTGAGGTATCTGAAGGCTATGAAGGCAAGCCAGTTCATTCAATATTTTCGCTTCGCGCAACTTCTCGCGAGGTTTCGGGTTTTAACTGTGGGAACAATATTACATCTCTTATCGACGGTGAATTGGTCAATACCATTACGAGCCTGTCTATGCCTATACCTAACCCGCCCGCGGGAGGCATCCCATATTCCAATGCCCGCACGAAATCATAATCTATCTTATTCTTTTTATCTTTAACGCCTTCAAGATCGGCCTCAAACCTTGCCGCCTGCTCGATAGGATCATTGAGTTCGGAATAAGCGTTTGCCACTTCCATGCCGCCCATGTAAAGCTCAAATCTGTCGGTAAGAAGAGGGTTATCCTTTTTGCATTTGGCCAGCGGGCACATCTCCTTGAAGATATCTACAACAAATACAGGGTGATTCTGGGCCTTGGGTTCTATCAGGTCTCCGACGATATTTATCAACTGCGTCCTGGAAAGCTCTTTTCCTTCCACTTCTACGCCTTTGCTTTTTAATTTTCTTATCCACTCTTCCTGCGTCTGGTCCGGGCTTATGCCGAACTGATCCTTCATCAGGTCCGCGAATGATATCTTCTCCCACCTGGAAAGATCTATCGTCTTACCCTGATATTCAAAGGCGGTCTTGCCGATTACGTCCTGGGCCAGTTTCGTTATTAAGTCTTCGGTTAATTTCATCATACCGGCGCAGTCAGAGTATGCCTGGTAGACTTCGAGCATGGTAAATTCGGGATTGTGCCTTATGGATATGCCTTCATTCCTAAAATTCCTATTTATCTCATATACCCTGTCAAAACCTCCGACCAGAAGTCTCTTTAAGAAGAGTTCCGGCGCTATTCTTAGGTATAGGTCTACTCCCAACGCTTCATGATGAGTCTTAAAAGGCTTACCTGCCGCGCCGCCCGGTATCGACTGCATCATGGGAGTCTCAACCTCAAGGAAACCCCTGCTATCCAAGAAGGATCGAATGCCGGTAACAACCTTCGATCTATCTATGAATACTTTCTTAACATCGTCGTTCATGACAAGATCCACATAGCGCTGGCGATACCTGGTCTCAATGTCTTTCAAGCCGTGCCATTTTTCCGGAAGCGGCCTTAAGGATTTTGATAGAATAACAAATTCGGTAGTCTTTATCGATGGCTCACCTGTTCTGGTCTTGAACGTCTCGCCTTTTATTCCGACAAAGTCACCTATATCGGTATTATTGGATAACTCGAAACTATCTTGTCCGATAATATCCGCCTTAACATACAGTTGTACCTTGCCGGTAGAATCTTTGAGATCGTAAAATTTCGCCTTGCCATGCTCTCGGCATGCCATGAGCCTGCCGGCTAATGTAACAACTTTGCCATCACTAAAATTGTCTGTGAGATCTTTTATTGAAGAAGTAATATCAAACCTTGCGCCATAGGCATATATGCCCTTACTATTTATAGCATCCAGTTTTAATCTTCTCTGTTTTATAAGTTCGTTCTCTTCATGCATGAAAATAATTATATACTACATATATGTCATGGTCAATAGTATTTTTATAAACTTTCATACAAGCATTTTTAAAAGCTATTAAGCTTAAAGAGATAACATCGTTTAGCTATGGTTAACACGCACTTCCCCGGCCTATATCGCTGATATGTTAAGCATTAAAAAGTCAGCTTATTACCTATTGACTCCATTGTAATATGGTGTATACTTATTATGTAAAGAGATGTGAAAGGTTGTTCTTTTAGATTTAGCGATTTTTGTCGATAATAGTAAACTATCCGAAAGGATAGGGCACAAAGCTATAGGGTCCCTGCGAAGCCGCGCTTAAAGTTTTCACGTCGGACGGCGAAGCGAGACAGCCAGTTGCCGAAGCAAGAGATTCTTTTTGTGCCCATTCTATTATTTGGATA
>JAUYOL010000012.1 GCA_030695905.1 Candidatus Omnitrophota bacterium
TGTAGGCGAAGTAAAACAGATAAAGTGGAACTCGACAGGCACTGTTACCCCTGTCAATATACGCTATTCCACAAGTAACGGGACAGGTGGCTGGACCGACATAGCCTTAAATGAGACTGCCACAGCGGGCGCCAATACATACAACTGGACCGTGAACGAAACCATACGAAGCCCCGAATGCCTGATAAATGTTTCGGACGCAAGGCCTGCCTTTGAGAGCGAGGTATTCGACACATCCAATGTCACGTTCAATGTGTATCCGCAGATAAATGTAACGAGCCCGGCGAGCGGCCAAAATGTGATAGCCAATACCTATAACACGACCATAAACTGGTCGTGCACCGGTTCCACCATAAGCGCTGTCAAGATACAATATTCCGCCAATGGCCCCACCGGACCATGGAACTGGGTATATAATGACACCTACGTCAATGCGACTAATGTTCCTACGGGAGCGACCGGCAATTACACGTGGAAGGTGCCGAGCTTGTTGTGCGATAATCTCGCGATGATCAAAGTAACGGATGCGGATGACGATAATGTAACAGACACGTCTTCGGTCTTTAATATAGTAGGAAGGCTCGAGCTGTCAGCACCCAATGGCTATGAGAATTGGACTGTCGGCAGTACCAAGAATGTAGATTGGAGCCAGGACCAGACGCCTTTCATAAACATAAGTTACTCCACCATCGGCGGCGGAAGCTGGCAAGATATAGCTACTGACTATAACTCTTCACAGAAGCCATACCCATGGACCATAGACAATGATACAGTCATCTCGAACTTAGCTAAGATAAAGATAGAGGATGCTACCAACCCCACAGTGGTAAATGACATCTCAACCAATAACTTTTCAATTCTGGCCAGATTCGACGTCACAAACCCTGAGAACTACTACGTGGCGCTCGCAGGCGACCCTGTCAACATCACATGGGACTATAATTCAACAGGCGTCAACTATATTATACTCGAATACTCCACAGAGGCCCAGTATATCAATTGGACCAATATCGACAACGCGTCTAATCCCAACGCCACAGTCGACAATACAGGGACATACTACTGGTCATCAATTCCGGGCGATACGCTCTCTACCACCTGCAGAGTCAGGGTAAGGGATCCAGGCCACATAAACGGCTCGAACATGTCATTGCCTCCGTTCACCATAAGAGGTAAGATAATAACCACCGAGCCTAACGCTACCGTAACCAAACAGGTCGGCGATAATATGACTATAAACTGGACGAGGCAGGGGAATATCCAGTATGTCAAGATAGAGTACTCCTGGAATGGCGGCGGCGACTGGAAGACGGTAAATACCAGCGTACCCGCGAACAGCATGCCTTATATATGGACTATTCCTTTAAATGAGACCACCACGGTAGAGGGTAAGATAAACATAACCCACACCGCCAATAACCAGACCTTCAACGTATCAAGCGGCCTATTCAAGATAAAAGGAACTTTAAACCTCACCGACCCATCAGACTCAGGGCTCGTCCTGACATATAACGGTACCTCCACCCACAACATCACATGGCTTACCTACGGCGGCATACCGGGGGTGAGGCTAAAATACTCCACCAATAACGGCTCGAGCTGGCCATACACTATAAATAATACGACAGGCTCGCCTTATGTATGGCCTATCCCTGACGCGATCGGCTATAACCTGTCGGTGAAGGTCGAGGATATGAATGACTCAGGTGTCAACGACACCTCAAATAACACCTTCGCCATAAAAGGGAGTATCTTCGTCCTCCAGCCCAACGGCACGGAATCCTGGGTAAACGGCTCCACTCAACAGATACAGTGGAAGACCATAGGAACCTACTCACAGCAGATAGAGCTCCAATACTGCAATGACTCCACAAGCCCTGTATGGCTCGGCATAAATAACACCTCGGCAGGGGCAGACAACCAGACCGTAATATATAACTGGACCATCCCTGACGACATAACCTCAAAGGCCAAGGTCAAGGTCTTAACCAAAGAGAATAACGCCTCCATAGACGTTACCGACACCTCGGATAACGCCTTCAAGATAAAGGGCGGCGTCACCATCATAGAGCCCAACACCAACGTCACCTGGTTCGTCGGCGAAGAAAAACAGATAAAGTGGAACTCAACAGGCACGGTTACCCCTGTCAATATAAGGTACTCCACCAATAACGGCTCAGGCTGGGTCAACATAGCCTTAAATGAGACCGCCGTGGCAGGCAATAACACATACAACTGGACCGTTAACGGCACCATACGCAGCTCTCTC
>JAUYOL010000013.1 GCA_030695905.1 Candidatus Omnitrophota bacterium
ATGGTTAAGCCTGTCTTCAGTGACAATACCCTTAATAGTTCCACTATATCTATACCTTTAAGGTCTAAGGATATCTTACCATCGGTATCGCTGACCTTTGGCTGGGACTGGGTCTGTATTTGAGAGGGGTCCTGCTCCTGCGCAAAAACAGCGGTCACAAGCAGACCGAATATCACAATAACCGATAATACCGCATTCCTCATCTTAATTCCCACTCTTCAGCTCCCCTGCCCACCACGACCTTATCCCTCAATATGTTCCTTACCTCTATATCCCCTATCTTATCGCCCTTAGTAACAAAATACGTCTTCTGTTCCTTGGAATTTTCAATCATGGCCTGTGGATTATCCGACCATAGTATGCCAACAAGTTTTAAATTACCCAGCGTAAGCCCTATATCCACAGATGCCTGCGCTTCGGCTTTTGACGGCAATAAGGTAAACATATTTCTTCTTTTTATCTGCGTCAGGGCTTCTTCTATATTTACATCCACTTTGGCCAAAATTTTCTCTTCCTGTCTGGATGCCTCCTGGCCGGATATAACCTGCTTGAAACGCTTTGCGAGGCCAATACCTGTAGCCGTAAAATTAAATATCCAGGCCAGGGTAATGATTAAACACGCAACCGCCATTATCTTGTTTATCAGCCTAAGATTTATCCTCTTTAAAATGCTTTTATCCAGATGAAGTCTGCCAAACCAGCTCTTTAAAGGAGCCGCGTTTATAGACTTCATCTTCCCGGCTAAAGACATATCGCGCTTGGGCACATCGGGATTTTCTATTATCTTCAGCAGCTTCTCTTCGGGTGTAAGGTTGTCTTTTGCCATACGGTTAAGCGCTTATCTTGACATCTTTCGATATCAGATCCTTTATTATGTTAACGTCTATAATATGTTTATTCTCCAGCACAAGCTCTTTAAGGGCGTTGTGGCAAAGTAACGATATCCGTCTCGGATACCCCTGGGTGTAACGATATATCTCCTTCATGGCTTCATCGGTAAAAAATTCCACGGAAGAATTGCACCCCGCCGCTTTGAGGCGGAATTCTATCATCTCCTTCGTCTCATTTTCATCAAGAGGGTTAAGCATATATTTCAGGCTTATCCTGTCCCATAGATTCTTTATTTCGCGGAGCCGCGGCAACAATTCCATCTGCCCCATAAGCACAAGCTGCAACAACTTATACTCATTCGTTTCATAATTCAACATTACGCGTAAAGTTTCCAGTGATAACGGATTTAATTTCTGCGCCTCATCGACCAGAAGCACTACTATCTTGTTCTCTTCAACGGCCTTCTGGAACAGGTATTTTTTTATCGCTTCCTTGTAATCGAGCACCGAGAGTGCCGGAGAAATATTCATCTCTATGCCAAATGTCCTGGCTAAAGACTCCAAAAAAAGTTTTTCACTGTCATACGTAGGATCCAATATCATATGGAATATGATATCGTCCCTTTCTTTAAGCATCTGGAATAATTTTCGTGATAGCGTAGTCTTACCCGTACCGACGTCCCCTAATATAGTGCTTAAGCCGCGCTTGAGCCTTATCTCTATCATAAGACGCATGAGCGCCGCGTGATGCTCCTGCGATTCGTAGAAGAACGCGGGGTCCGGGCTCGTGGAAAACGGCTCTTTGTCCAGACCCAATATCTTATAATAACTCATCTTAGATACCTACCAGCTTTTTACGTATAAGGTTCAGGGGATATCCTTCCTGGGATAATCTGAATATTTCCTGAAGCCTATTCTTTACCAAGCCCTCTTCATACATCCTCTGATTGCCGTTCTTCTTCGAAATAGGCAGCAGGCCTATAGCTGTATAGTAGTTCAGAGTATGATACTGAATGCCGAATTTTTTTACCATCTCCTGCGCTGAAATAAGTTTCATATGTATTTAAGTAGTTACAGTAATTACTCCAACTGCTGCATTTACTTTAATATTTCTTTAATCCTTTGCTCTTTACGGCCACATCTGTGTCTTTATCTTTAACAGTAACCGCCGTTTGCGCGGCCTTACCTGCCGGGCTCCTTTTCAACGGCTGGTCTTTCTTCGCTTCTATCTCTTCTATCTTTTTATCTATAAGGTCTTCTTTGAGCGGCCTGGGGAGAACGTCTGCCGGATAGAGATCCTCCATAGTGTGGTCATCCACAGGAGCTTCACCCGTTATTATATGAGGCGTGATGAATATTATAAGTTCGGTATTCTTCCTCTGGGTGGATCTTTTGCTAAAAAGCGCCCCCACGCCCTTAATCTTTGAAACATACGGCCAGCCTGTTAAATCATCCACATTCTCTTCTCTCATCAGCCCCGCTATCATTATCATGGTGCCGTCTTTTACTTTTACCACCGTTTCGGCCTCCGATGTCGCGATGATGGGTATCTGGCTCTTTAAGTATGTCGTGAGGATACTTTCCACTGTGCTGACTTCCGGCTTTATCTTCATTACTATGAAGCCATCGCTTGATATGGAGGGTACCACATTTAACTTTACCCCTACATCCACGAACTGTACGCTTTCCGAGGTCACCGTGGTTGTTTGTGCCTGGCTTAAGGTCTGGCTCACATACGCGTCTCTTTTGCCTACCATTATCTTCGCTTCCTGATTATCCACTACAGCAAGACGCGGGCGGGATAATACTTTGGTATTGCCGTATGTCTGAAGAAAATTAAACAACGCCGTATAATTTGTATCGGCAAGCGTCCCAACGCTTACCTGCTGCATGGGGCTGGTAAGGCCGGAAGGAAAAAATCCGCTCAAGTCAACCGTGCCCATCTTGAGCCACTTAAGCCATTGCTTCTGTGAAGCCATGGCTCTCCAATCTATGCCGCGCTCAAATTTATCGTTTAATGTTACCTCTACTATTTCAGCCTCTATAAATACTTGAAGCGGCGCGGTATCAAAAGCTTTTATCATTTTGCGTATCTTCGCTATCTTGTCCGGCAAGTCCGAAACAACGACCTTCTGCGCTTTTTCATCTACCAGCACCTCGCCTAATCCCGGAGTGATAGCGCCTGATAGATGTCCCTTAATATCGGCCGGTTTCGCGTATTTAAGATCGAATACGGCGGTACTAAGAGGTTGGTCGAGATCCGCTATGATATCCTGCATCAGCTTCAACCTGTCGGGCACATCGATAAGAAAGATCGTGCCGCTCGATTCATCCGCCACTATCTTGCCCACATCCGATTTTAACTGGCTTATCGCGTTAAATACGATGGAGGGTTTGGAGTATTCCAATTTTACTATCTTGACTCTTCTCTTATCGGTATATTTCTTGCCGTAAAGTTTCTCATACTCCAAAGATGTCATTACGTTTATTATGTCGCCTCTCCTGTCCGCGGCAAGGTCCTGGCTAAGTAATATTATATTAAAGGCGTCGTCGAATGAGAGGTTA
>JAUYOL010000014.1 GCA_030695905.1 Candidatus Omnitrophota bacterium
ACCCAACTCTCATCAGGAGCTCCCTTCGCAACACTCCCCATCGATCCAGTGAATAGCGATACAGAAAATTTGTATTATGCATATGTACCAGGAAGTTATGTGTTTTC
Source organism: Candidatus Omnitrophota bacterium (assembly GCA_030695905.1). Taxonomy (NCBI): domain Bacteria; kingdom Pseudomonadati; phylum Candidatus Omnitrophota; species Candidatus Omnitrophota bacterium. The sequence continues at coordinate 108 of JAUYOL010000014.1, forward strand.
CGCGATGTTGACTTCAAGTAAAAATTTTGTGGAACGTTCTCTGACTGACGGAGGAACGGATCCAGCGCGATTTGAAACAGGCACTAATCTTGGGCGATGGACTCGAGCAACTGGTTTGGTTGGTTTATGGGATTTTGATGAAGGAACAGGCGGCGTTGCGAAAGATATATCGCCGAATGCGCAACTGGGAAGTGTTTTTGGCGCATCGTGGGTTAGTGGACAAGTACATACCGCGCTCAATTTTGATGGCACGGGTAATTTTATTGACGCAGGCAATAATACGGCATTAAATTTTTCTGCGGATGACACGATGTCAATTTCGCTGTGGGTAAAACCAGACAGCGTGACGGGTGAGTCGTATCTCATTGACCGACATGACTATAACCTCTCTCCATATATAGGCTACGGACTTCGTATTAATAATGGAAAGCTTGGTTTTTTGGCTGGGCGCGTTGGTGATACGACAATAAAAGAAAGCGCGCAAACTATTGATATTAATAAATGGACGCACGTGATGGTAACGCTCCAAAGTGGCGCCTTACGTTTCTATATAAATAGTATTCTTGACGCGAATACCTATACAGGCATTGATATTCAAAATTATGATACTAATTTTACCATTGGAAAATTAAGTAACAATGCGAGTGGATATTTTAATGGCGTCATTGATGATGTGCGGGTATATAATCGTACGGTATCACCGGCAGAGGTGCGGAAAATATATGCGGCGCAATTTGCGGCAACAATCGCGGAGGGATCTGGAGGAGGTGGCGGAGGAGGCGGCGGCGACACAGTGTCGCCATCAGTACCAACGGGTCTTATCACTACTAGCATTGCGACATCAACGATAGATCTCTCCTGGACCGCATCCACTGATAATATTGGCGTTACGGGATACTATATATATCGTTGCCAAGGCATTGCATGTACTCCAACAGTGCAAATAGCAGATGTGACTACGGGAACAACGTATCAAGATTTCGGACTTTCTCCAAGTACTAATTATGCATATCAAGTTTCAGCGCATGATCTTGCTCAAAATGTATCAGTAAAATCTACGGTGCTTGAAACAGTAACGCAGGCGGATAATGTCGTTGTTGGCTTAATTCGACAAAATTGCACCGGCTACACGAATTGTTATACAACCCTTTCCGCATGGGAAGCGGCATTAGGTGGTATTACATGGGGCGCATGTACGCCAGGTGATTTAGTGTGCGCGAATAAGATTGCGGAAGCAAAAATTGACGGACCATGGACGAGTCCTGATACAACAGCGGTCACCATAGCTGGTTGGACAACGGGACTGAATAATTACATAAAGATTTATACGACAACAGCCGCAAGGCATAGCGGGAAATGGGATACGGGGAAGTATAGATTGAGTAGCGGGCAAGCTCTAATGGTAGGAGAAGAGAATGTTCGTATTGACGGTCTTCAATTTTCCACTAGCGGTTCTTACGGAACTACGTTAGGTACAAGCGGATTAATGTCTAATCTAGATGTCAGAATTTCTAATAATATTTTTCAAGGAACAAATAGTCAATCTCAAGCCGGGATACTTATCAGTGCTGGGTTAAGCGGAACTTTTAAGATATGGAATAACATAATATATGGCATGAATGGCAATAACGGCCATGGGATGGACTTTCAGCAAGCTGGGGTAACCTATTACGTATATAATAATACTGTATATAGTTCTAACAATAATATAAGGCAAAGGGCAGGAACCGTAATAGCTAAAAACAATATTTCGCAAATCGGAGCATCGATAAATTATACTGGGACATTTGACGCTAGTTCAACAAATAATCTATCAAGTGGAACTGATGCCCCTGGGACTAATCCACAAAACAGTAAAACAGTTTCTTTTATAAGCACAACATTAAATAATGAAGACTTCCATCTCGCATCTACCGACGTTTCAGCCAAAGATGTGGGAGTCTCTCTATCCGCAGACGCCAGTCTCGCCTTTTCTGATGATATTGATGGACAGATCCGTTCCGGCGCATGGGACATCGGAGCTGATGAAACAACAGGAGGATCGCCTCTGCCTCCAGACACAACTCCTCCTGTTCTATCAGCAGGCGCTCCTTCGGGCATCCTTGCTTTTGGCACAACCCAAACCACCTTATCTCTTTCAACAAATGAAAACTCCACCTGCAAATATGGAACCACGGCCAATACCGCCTACGCTTCAATAATAAATACCCTCACCACAACAGGAGCCACAGCTCATTCCCAAACTATTACTGGATTAACTAATGGGACTAGCTATAACTATTACGTCAGATGTCAGGATACGGCGGGTAATGCTAACACAACAGATTATTCTATCTCGTTTTCGGTGGCAGCTCCATCTGGTGATACTACTCCGCCAACAACCTCTATTACATCTCCAATAAGTGGAGTAACTATAGCAGACATAATCACAATCTCCGCAAACGCAACAGACAATATAGCCATAGCCGGAGTTCAATTTAAATTAGATACAAACACATTTTTAGGGACAGAAGCTATATCTTCTCCTTATTCTTATGCTTTAAACACAACAACAATTACAGACGGTTCCCATACTTTGATTACCGTTGCGCGAGATACTTCAAACAATTACGCGACATCAAGCGTGATAACAATCACAGTAAATAACGCGTCTCCGCCTCTTCCAGACACTCAAGCTCCTTCAGTTCCCGCGAATCTTGTTGCAACTTCCATCTCTGCATCTCAAATCAACCTCTCATGGACCGCATCAACAGATAATATTGGAGTAGTTGGCTATAAAATCTATCGTTGCCAAGGTTTGTCCTGCATACCAACCATCCAAATCGCGACTTCAACGATTAACTCATATTCAAATACCGGACTTATCGACGCAACCGCGTATGCCTACTCTGTTTCAGCTTATGATGTCGTAAATAATGAATCGGGAAAGTCTGGTAACGCAAGTGCCACGACAGCAGTTTCTACCGGCAATGTTTATTATATTTCGCCTACAGGTAATAATGCCACGGGCAATGGGACATACAATAACCCTTGGCAAACAATAACCTATGCCATCAGCCGGATCGTAGGCGGAGATACTCTAATTCTGAAAGATGGAACTTATACACAATCAATTGGAGTATTCCTTCCAAATCAAAAATACAATTCTTATTCTCCTCCTAATGGTTCAGCTGCCGCATATACAATTATTAAAGCTGAAAATGATGGGCAAGCTGTTCTCCAGGATAGCTATATTTATATTGGCGGTCCTTATAGCACTAGCGTAGCTGATGGTTCATCTTACATTCAGATTGAAGGACTAAAATTATTAAGAAGCTATATTGATATAACGCGCTCTCATCATATTAAAATTTTAAAAGTCGGCATTAAAAATGCCGTGCCGATTAATGAGAGATATGGCGGCCCTATAGGGATAGGTTGCGAGAGTTATAATGTGCTTGTTGAAGATAGTTGGGTTATAGGGACGATGCGTTATGGCATAAGTGTTTCAGAATCTTCTAATGTAATACTGCGCAGAGTTCTTGCGCGTTTTGATGGCAACACCAATGTTGAGCCTAAAGCAGGATTTAATTTTTATGGCGGAGCGCAAGGTACTGGATGCAGAAGTAGCCTCGTTATTCAACCCAGCCATGATAATCTGTGCCAGAATTGTATTGCTTTGGATTTTAATTCCGCGAGCGGACTTGGCGGAGGAATGAATGGGCCGCATGCAACCATAAACAATAAGGTTTATGGCAGTATCTTTCTTAATCTTCCAACTAACGGCGCCATATTCAGCGAAGAACCTCCTGGAGGCGGGAATGATATGATAAATAGCGTTGCTTGGGGCGTGGGCGAGGGTTTTTCATTAAGGGATGGCGATCCAACTAAGACTACTAACTTTAGTCAATTAACAGTAGGAAATTCAAATAGGGGTATTGCTTACTGGTCTGGCAGTTACAGTACCAGAAATATCGTAAATATAAAAAACAGCCTTTTTTATAATAACAGCAATCCAAATAATGTCGGTGATATTATCAACTACAATTGGTATTATCCAGCATCTCAAGCGCAAGGCACGAATTTCATAACTACTAATCCTAATATCCAATATTTAACAAGGACACCTGATAGCGGCACGGGAGAAGGAGGAGTAAAGCGAGGTGCTACTGTTGAAAAGCGCTACGGTGTTACCGGAACATTATGGGGAGAGTTGGGATATGACCAACTTACTAATGAGTCGCTTTGGCCTTGGCCTAATGAGCAAAGGATTCATGATGATGCCGCTGAAGTAGATAGCCCTGCTTATACTAACACTCCTAATCGTGGTTTTGCAGCGACTGGCAGTGGTCTTTATGGAGGCCCCAAAACGCTTACTTCATACATCTGGGAATATCTAGGGAATCCTTGCCCGGCAGAAATTTGCACTACACAATCTCCGCCTCTTCCAGACACTCAAGCTCCTTCAGTTCCCGCGAATCTTGTTGCTACTGCCATCTCCTCATCTCAAATCAACCTCTCTTGGACTGCATCCACTGATAATATTGGAGTAACAGGCTACCGAGTTTTTAGAGGAGGCGTCCAAATCGCTACTCCCACAACTAATTCTTACTCTGATACGGGGCTTTCTGCTTCAACGGTTTATTCTTATACCGTTGCCGCTTTTGACGCGGCTGGTAATGTATCAAGTCAGTCAATAAGCGCAAGCGCGACGACCATGGCAGCACCGATGTCAAGTTGTTCGGAGGCTAATATTCTTTGTGTTGACGACACAGTGGGCTCGACACAAGAGTATGCCACCATACAAGCCGCGGCAAACGCCGCAATCGCAGGCGATACAGTGCTTGTCTATGACGGCAACTATGCTGGTTTTCAAGTAACGGTATCCGGCGCGCAATTGTCGCCGATAACATTTAAGGCTAATGGTCAGAATGTTTTAATTAACGTCGATGGACCAACCGGAGATGGTATTAGGCTGCAGAATATCAGCTATATTACTGTTGATGGATTAAGAATACAAAATGTTTCGCAGAGATGTATTGCCGCCCGAGGAGCAGTTGCCACCAGTCCGATGAATAGTTTGATATTAAAAAATAACTATTGCGTGTATTCTGGGGTTGGCGTAGGGCGTGAAGGCATTTATCTTTCTCAAGTCGCTAATTCTTTAGTGGAATCCAACACGGTAACTTATACAGGTATTTCGACAGGATGGGAACATGCTATTTATCTTGCCAATGCCGGTTCTAAAAATACGATTATTCGCGGTAATATAATGAACGGAGAGGGCTTGCATATTAATGGCGATCTTTCTATAGGCGGAGACGGTTTAATTACAGGTTTAATAATTGAAAAAAATATAGTTGCCGGCAGTCCAGCTACAAATGGCCCACAAAATGGTTTTAGTATGGATGGAGTTCAAAATTCGTTGATTCAAAATAATTTAATTTACGGAGTGGTGAGACATGGCTTGAGAGCGTTTCGGATTGATGGCGCGGCAGGTCCGCAGAGTTTGAAAATTATTAATAATACTATTGTTCTTCCATCATCGAGTACGGGATGGGCGATTAAACTTTCCGAAGATCTTGGTAATCACAATATTTTCAACAATATTCTGCGCACAATGGGCACCGGAGGAAGTATTTCCCTTACTAATAATGGATTCTTTAGTAATTATAATGTGATGAATAATAGTATGTCTCGAGATGGAGAGGTAACTATTTTGACTCTTGCACAATGGCAAGCAATAGGATTCGATTCAAATTCTCTGGTTGCGACAGAAAGCGCATTGTTCGTAAATCCGGGAATTAATAACTACCACCTACTTGCCGGATCCCCAGCACTCAATGTTGGCGCAGCTACATATAATGCACAGCTGGCACCAACTACTGACCTTGAAAATACAATTCGTCCTCAAGGCGCCGCATATGACATTGGCGCGTATGAAGAAAGTGGTGGAGGCGGCGACACAATAGCTCCAACGCAACCAACAAATCTCATAGCATCGCTCGTGACCTCATCAAGCCTGACACTTTCATGGACTGCATCAACAGATAATATTGGAGTAGTTGGCTATAAAATCTATCGTTGCCAAGGTTTGTCCTGCATACCAACCATCCAAATCGCGACTTCAACGATTAACTCATATCCAAATACCGGACTTATCTCCGCAACCGCGTATGCCTACTCTGTTTCAGCTTAAGATGCCGTAAATAATGAATCGGGAAAGTCTGGTAACGCAAGTGCCACGACAGCAGTTTCTAC
>JAUYOL010000015.1 GCA_030695905.1 Candidatus Omnitrophota bacterium
TAAGAGCATTTTAAATCCCGCCTTCACCGCCTTTTCTAATAATTCAGGATATTCTGCCAGATCGATCCTGGTCTGCGCCACAAAACGCTTCTTTATCTTTCGGGCTATTATAAGATCACATATCTCTTCAGACCTCTTGGGCTCGGTGAAGAAGTTATCGTCGCTGAAAAGTATAATACCGGCAGAGATGCTTTCTATTTCCTTGACCACGGATTCCGCGCTACGCGATGCGTAATCTCTTTTCTGCCCCAATGGATTTAAGTTAAATGTGCAAAATTTACAACTAAAAGGACAGCCCCTTGAGCTTAGGATTGTATCTATGGTTACACTTGTCACTTTCATGCCGTTTGACATTATGGAATATTCGTACTGTCTTAAACTACGATCCGGCGGCGTTATGGTATTTATATCGGGTAAAGGCCTATTCTTATTGTGAATCACTCTACCGCCAGCCCTGTAAGAAATCCCAAGTATTTTTTCAAGCGGCTCGTCTTTGGCTATTTCCTTTATAGTCTCTTCGCCTTCCCCCCTTACTATGATATTCACTTTTGGGCATCTTTTAAATATCTCTTCGACATCCTCCGTAGCCTTATATCCGCCTACGACCAAAGGTATCTCGTCCGGCATTAAATTCAGAAGCCCATAGACCTCATCCACCTGACGGTTCCACGAGACGCTTACGCATATTATATCTATATCCTTGCGTATAAAATCCATAAGCTTTTCGGTATCGCACAACATTTTATCGTACCTTAGATCGACAATTGTAACTTTGCCAACATGACCCTTAGCGCTTGTGGCCACGTACTCCAGGCCTGTGGGCGGGAATAGGCACATCCCTGTGCTGTTTTCGATATAAGGGTATAAGAATAAAGCATGCTTATATTTCATCTATATGACGGCCTTTCCTTAAAAATTTTGGAAATTTGAATCGTCGTAGGCGAATTCATAAACTCCGTAGAGATTCAGGTAGATTATTGTTTAGATTATAGCACTTGTTTTCCACCGCGTCCACAGCTAAAACTGACCTACCCCGAACACAATCCCAGGCACGTCCATACAGGGGGAGCCACTGCAGAAGTATTCGAAGCCGAGCGGGGAGGAATGATTTACTTCCTTTACAGTACTTTCAAGAGTATAATCTAATCTCAAATATAAGAAATACCAGTCTGGCGTTCCTATAGGCGAACCCCATGGGCCAGAAAAAAATGGAACACCTGTACTTGAGTAACCCCAAGTGTCCCTCGGTTTTAAAATGAAAGTGGTATAAAAGAAAAGGTCGTAGCTGATGCCAAATCAAAAAAGAAGAAAAGACGTACGGAATCTCGCGATAGTTGCGCACGTTGACCATGGAAAAACGACGCTGGTCGATACGCTGCTCAAATTTACAGGCGCCCATAAATTCGAGGAAGGCGAAGTAACTATTATGGATTCAAACCCTCTCGAGAAAGAGAGAGGGATCACGATTTTTTCAAAGAACGCCTCTTTTAATTACAAAGGTGTGCAATGCAATATTGTCGATACGCCGGGGCATGCCGATTTCGGAAGCGAAGTAGAGCGCATTCTTGAAATGGTCGATGGTGTACTTCTTCTTGTTGACGCCGTAGACGGGCCCATGCCCCAGACAAAATTTGTGTTAAAAAAGTCTCTCGAATTACATTTAAAGCCGATCCTCGTTATTAATAAGATCGATCGTCCCAACGCACGCCCTAATGAAGTCGCCACCATGACGTTTGATCTATTCTGCGAGCTTAACGCATCCGACGAACAACTTGATTTTCCCATAGTATACGCCTCCGGCCGGGACGGGTACGCTACGCTTGACCTTGACGAACCGAGCGACACCATAAAGCCTCTTCTGGACACGATCCTGCACAGAGTACTGCCGCCGATCGCTAATCCGAATCTTCCTTTTCAGATGCTGGTGACTATGCTCGATCATAATTCATATTTTGGACGCATGGCGATCGGACGTATATTCCATGGCGCTATACGTGTCGGGGATCCCGTTGCCCTTGTTAAACGCGATGGCACGGTTACCGCTAACAAGGTGACCAAGATTATGAAATATCAGGGCCTAAAGCGCGTGGAGGCACTTGAGGCAATGGCGGGAGACATTATCTTGATCACCGGCATCGAGGGCGTATCGGTCGGCGAAACGCTCACATGCATCGATGATCCGAAAGCGCTGCCCGCGGTAAAAATCGATGAGCCCACGGTATCCATGAATTTTTCCCATAACACAAGCCCGCTCGCAGGCAAGGATGGAGGCATATTCCTGACATCGCGCCATATCCGTGAACGTCTTGAACATGAAGCAATGGTGAATGTTGGCATAAAAGTCGAAGAGATTGATGGGGGTGAGAGGTTCAAAGTTTCAGGCAGGGGTGAGCTCCATCTCGAAATCCTTATAGAGACAATGCGCCGCGAAGGATACGAACTGGAAGTTTCGAGACCGCAGGTCATATTAAAGAAGATGGGCGAACAGATCCTTGAGCCGGTAGAGGCGGTGGTTATAGAAGCGGGTAGCGTATATCAGGGCACGATTATGCAGGCGCTCGGAGAGCGCAAGGCCCAGATGAAAGACCTAAAGACTGTGTCTTCCGGCGATATCCGGATGGAATTTATTATTACCTCGCGGGCGCTTATAGGGTTCAGGAGTGAATTCTTGTTGATGACGCATGGAAGCGGTGTTATGTGCCAGAACTTTCTAGAATATCAGACATACAAAGGTAGTATGCCTGCGCGCCAAAGAGGCGTTCAGGTCTCGAACGGTGATGGGGTAGTGGTAGCCTTTGCACTATGGAACCTGCAGGAGCGCGGGGAGATGTTTGTTGCGCCTGGGGATATGGCATACGAGGGCATGATCGTGGGCATATATAACAAAGGTGTAGATATAGTGGTGAATCCGCAGAAGGAGAAGAAGTTAACAAATATGCGCTCTTCGACTCGCGACATAGCGATCCAGCTGATACCTCCACGTAAGATTAACCTTGAGTTTGCGCTTGTCTTTATTGACGATGATGAATTGGTAGAGGTCACTCCGCTTAATATACGTCTCAGGAAGATGCAGTTAAAAGAAATAGATAGAACGCGCACTAGCCGGAAGAGCAGAGCCAAAAACGATTTTGATTGACAGATGGAATTTAAAGTAGTAAGCTAAAAAACACTACCGAGTAAAATATTAAAAATTCAATATTCGCATGGACTTTCCTCAAAACTTAGTATAATCCTGCTTTAGGTAGGCCAAATTAAAGACCCGAGTCCTTAAGTGAGACCCGGGTTTTTATTTTTGTAGTTCTTTAAAAAGGAGGTCAAAAATGAAGAAATCGGTTAAAAATATTCCGATTCAGAACTTGCTAACCTCAATGCTTAAAGACTCTAAAAAAGCGATGCTTAGCGCTGGGGCTTTTTACAGTTATATCGCCCAACAGGTTAGAAACGGGTTTATAAGGAGTAAATTCACAAAATTTTCTGAAGAAGAATCAAAAAAACACAAGGATACTATAAACACCCGGCTTAAACTGACAGAAAATAAATCCTATACATCGGGCCCAGACGAACCTGATACCTGTGAGGATATTTCAAGCTATTCTTTAATAGGCGCCTTACATCGAGCCAAGGAATTGGCAAAGAGAATAATCAAGATGTCTAAAGAGGAAAAGAAAAAAGACAGAAATCATCCTGAAGTTTATAATGAAATAATAAAGGATGAAAAAAAGTATTGCAAGGCCTTGAAAAAAGAAGAGCATTTTCCCAGGCCGGAATAAACATAATTTTGAAAAATCCTTGATTTCTGCCCGGAGAAGTGTTATCATACAACCTCAACAGAAGATGTAGTAGTTCCGAGTTTTGAAGGTGGGTCTGGGTACAAAAATGGAGAAACCTTCGTTAGTTGTAGCTTACAACTAGTGAGGGTTTTTTGCTTTTTAAGATGATAAACTTTCTGCCAAAACAACTAATGGTTTTTGATCCGCTGGCGCTGTTTTTTCTGGCGCTCATAGGGCTGGTGTGCATTCCCTCGGCAATATTCTCTATAGGATATCTTCGCGAAGAAACATTTAAGAAGAAGATGGTCGCGTGGGCGCTTCTTATTATCTTTGTCCTGTCGATGTGTTTGGTGGTGATGTCCGCCAATCTTTTTTCATTCCTTATTTTCTGGGAATTGATGTCTCTTGCCTCTTATTTTCTCGTGGTGTTCGATTTTAAACATGAGAAATCCATCCGCGCAGGAACCATTTATCTGGTCATGACGCATATCGGTACAGCCTGCCTCATGGCGGCGTTCTTTATTCTTTATAATTATGCGCGCTCTTTCGATTATGCCGCAGTTAAACAAATAGCAGTTTTCATGCCTGCCCAGGTAAAGAATATCATATTTTTACTTTTATTGGCCGGCTTTGCGACTAAGGCGGGCGTTGTCCCTATGCATATATGGCTTCCTTATGCGCATCCGCAGGCACCCAGCCATATATCGAGCATCATGTCAGGTGTAATGATAAAAGTCGCGCTTTATGGCGTGATTCGTTTTTTAATAATGATTTTGGGAACCGGCCCCGCTTGGTGGGGAGCGCTTATTATATCACTTGGAATAGTTTCATGCCTTGTAGGTATAATCTATGCTCTGATGAATCACGATCTTAAAAGGCTGCTTGCTTATTCAAGCGTTGAGAATATCGGTATAATCCTCCTGTGCATAGGTATGGCGATGCTTTTTGCCGGGCTTGGTATTAGCGCTGTTGCGGCGCTGGGCATGTGTGCCGGACTATACCATTTGATCAATCATGGATTGTTCAAGGGCCTTTTGTTTCTATGCTCGGGAAGTGTGTTTAAGGCAACGGGGTTGCGTGATATGGAAAAGATGGGCGGGCTTATCAAGACTATGCCGCAGACCGCGTTATTCTTTCTGATAGGGGCTATGGGGATTTCGGCGCTTCCGCCGCTAAATGGTTTTGTCAGTGAATGGCTTGCGTTTCAGGCTTTCTTCTCGGGGGTTATGCAGTCACACGGCGTTGTGAAAATTTTTATGGTATTGTCCGCGGCGGCTTTGGCCCTGACAAGCGGATTGGCCGGGGCTTGTTTTGTTAAGGCGTTTGGGATAACTTTTCTCGCACAGCCGCGGAGCGCCCGCGCCCGGGAAGCAAAAGAGGTCGGTCTCTCTATGAAGGCAGGCATGGCTTTACTGGCCGTACCTGTGATCTTATTAGGCATAGGAGCTTCTTTTTTCGCGCCTTTAATTTTAAGAATTTCCGGAGCCATATTAGGAGCTGAAGGCACAGGCGCATCATTTTATATAGTGTCGGTTTTACCGCCTGCGATATTGGCAACATTGATTATATTCGGAGCCGCGATATTTTTCTGGTTCAGGTTCGGCCTGCGGACCAAGCAGGTTTCTTATAATACATGGGATTGCGGATATTATGCCATTGATAGCCGAAACGAATATACAGCCACCGCTTTTTCCAAGCCCTTCAGGATCGCGTTTAGTTTTTTCCTGCTGCCTTATCGCAAGAGTGAAAAGATAAGAGATTCTTTTTATCATATACGCAGGTTCGCTTATGAAACGCATACAACGCCTATATTTAAACGTTATTTTTACAAACCACTTATAAATCTGGTTTACTCAACAGCATTTAAGATGCGCAAACTACAGCCCGGCAGCATCCATCTGTATATACTGTATATTTTTGTTACATTGGCGGCTCTGGTAGCGATCAGCACAATCTTTTAAACTATGACACAAATAAATAATATCGTTTCAATTATGGTTAAGGTGGCCGAGCTAGCCATAGCCGCGCCTTTAGTAAGCGGAGTTATCAGTAAATTAAAAAATAACTTTCGTATGCGAAAAGGCCCGAGTGTTCTCCAGCCTTATTATAATGTGCGCAAGCTTTTTTCAAAGGACGAGGTAATCTCAAAGCATGCTTCATGGATATTTTATGCCGCCCCGGCAATCGTTTTTATAAGCAGCATATTGTTTCTTTTCCTTGTATTAATCGCGCGGCCAGGCTACTCGATAGAAAACAATATAGTGATTCTTATAGCGGCTTTTTTTGTTTTAGGTTTAGCGCGTTTCTTTTTGGCTTTAGCCGGTCTTGACGCGGGTTCTTCATTCGGTGGAATGGGATCATCGCGCGAGATGTTTATTTCAAGTCTTGCAGAGCCAACGGCATTTATTTCAATATTTGTTTTATGCATGGGCCAGGAGGGCGCATTCAGGATATCAAGCCTGCTGGCCGGACTTGCTTTCTTTGTCGTGGTAATCGCTGAAACTTCACGTGTACCCGTAGACAACCAGGAGACACATCTTGAATTAACGATGGTGCATGAAGCTATGGTGCTTGAATATTCCGGCAGATCGCTGGCCCTGATAGAATTAGGCGGGCACATCAAGCAGATGGCTTTTTTTGTAATGCTTTCATGGTATTTTTTTCCTAATATGATAACCGGATTCAGCGGACCGGCGGTATTTGCTTTTAGTGTAGCCGTTGGAGCGCTGGTAGTTGCGTTGATAGAGATGTCTCTGGCAAAGATGAGGCTTTTCAGAGTAGTGGATTTATTAAGTTTTTCTTTTTTTATAGCGCTTCTTGCGTCAGTCGTTGCGGGATTGGGGTTATAAATTATGGTGCTGAATTTTATATTAAGCGGTTTTCTGATAGTCACTTTTCTTCTGGTTATTGCCAAAAGGATCACTGCTTTAGTCCGCGCGTTCGGGATTCAATCCCTTTTCTTGTCCTTATATACTCTATATATGGGAGTAAGCCAGCGGCATACAGAGCTATTGGTTGTCAGCGGGCTTATCTTTATCCTCAAGGTCATGGTAATACCTTTTGTGCTGCTTCGCATAATGCGCCGTATAAACGCGGAAGAAGACCTCGGGCTTATAGTGAATCCCCAGATCTCGCTCGTTATAGCGCTGGTATTTGCGTACCTTTCGTATCTATTCGCGCACAAGGCCATGGCGCTTACGAATTTTGCGGAATCATCCGCATTCATCGTGTCAATCACGGCGGTATGCGTCGGATTTTTTATAATGGTAAGCAGGATGAAGGCGCTTAGCCAGATTATTGGCCTTTTGGTTATGGAAAACGGAGTCTTTCTTGCCGCAGGCGCGATAGCCGGAGGGATGCCTTTCTTTGTGGAGATCGCGCTGTTTTTCGACCTGTTCATTTTTGTTATTATCATCGAAGTTTTTGTATATAAGGTAAACAGGCTTTTTACGCATATTGATACTTCCAAAATGAAGTCTCTTAAAGGATGAGCATGTTCATAGCTGTAATGATTTTTATATCGGCTTGCTTGATAATACTCCCATTATTTATCAGAAAGATAAAATTATTGGGCCTTATCAACGCAGTGGGATACGCGGCTATCCTTCTTACCTGTATCTTATTTTTAAAAGCCTTTTTTGCCGGCGGAAGCGCCGCCATAAATTTATGGGGATGTCTCTATATTGACTCATTGAGCCTTTTCTTTCTGCTGACTACATCTGTAGTAAGTTTCGCGGCAAGCGTATATTCTATAGGGTATATACTGGAAGAAGTGGAAGAGGCGAAGATGTCTGATCGTAAAGCGCGCGGGTATTTCCAGTTATTCAATCTTCTATGCATTACAATGCTGACTGTTCCGCTGCTCAATAATATGGCCCTGGTCTGGATTGCCATTGAATTGACCACTCTTATTTCCGCGTTTCTGGTAGGTTTTCATAACGTAAAAGAATCTATAGAGGCCGCGTGGAAATATATTATTATCTGTTCCGTAGGGATAACATTCGCTCTATTAGGGATAATATTATTCTATTATACCTCTTCAAAAGATGCGGGTGTGATGAGCCTGGAATGGGTGAGCATGATATCGGGTTCAGGCGCGTTTGATCCGAAAATCGTCAAGCTTGCCCTTATCTTTATATTCGTCGGATACGGGACCAAGGCCGGCCTTGCCCCAATGCATAATTGGCTGCCCGACGCGCACAGCCAGGCCCTATCTCCCATTAGCGGGTTGTTGTCAGGCGCGCTGTTAAAGATATCGTTATACGCGATATTGCGTTTTGTTATACTGGCGAATTTTTCTGCCGGGTACACGTATAGCTCAAAGCTTTTTATTTTATTCGGCCTGGTTTCTCTCGTGGTGGCGGGCGCTTTTATCTTAGTGCAAAAGGACTTAAAGAGGCTTCTCGCTTATTCGAGCGTCGAGAATATAGGGCTGGTATCTTTAGGTCTTGGGTTTGGAGGTTTCGGCGGTATTTTTGCGGGGCTGCTTCAGGTATTTAATCATGCCGTAACCAAGGCCCTCATGTTCTTCTGCGCCGGAAGCGCGGCGCATGCCTATGGGAGCAATAACATGAATAAGATGCGCGGCATGATAAAGTTTCTGCCTTTTACCGGCATAGCGATGTTTTTGGGGTTATTCGCGTTAGTGGGCATGCCGCCGTTTTCCATATTCATAAGCAAATTATTGATACTTATCGCCGCTTTTCAGGGGGGATATTATTTCGTCGCGGTGCTGATGCTTATTTTTATAGCGCTTGCTTTCGCCGGGTTGCTCTACCATTTAAGCGGGGTGATTTTGGGCAATGCGCCGCACATGATCCCGATACGCCGGGAGCCGTTAAGTTTAAAGATAGCGCTGTCATTTTTAGGTATCTTTATATTAGGGTTCGGGTTAAAGATCCCGCAGATACTTCTGAACCTGCTTGTAAATTGTCAGCAGCTTATTTTAGGTAGTTAAATGGATAATCGTGATTATATAAAAAACATTCTGGATTCTGAAAAGATCGGCTTAGTTGATATATCTCAACCGCATAAGGATGAATTATATGTCGCCGTGGGCAGCGCCGATTTTCTCAAGGCATGCAATCTGCTGCACAAGCATCTCGACTCTCCGGTGATGATGTTTTTCGCCGAAGATCTACGGCGCCTGTCCGGGAAATTTATTCTTTATTGCGCTTTTTTAAGTGTAAACAAACATTTATGGGTATTCGTTAAGCAGGAAATCCCGCAGGGCAAGACAATATTTGATTCTATCGCGAAAAATATATATTCCGCCAGTCTTTTTGAGCGCGAGATCAAGGAGATGTTCGGCATAGAGCCTGTAGGTAATCCGGATCCGCGAAGGCTTAAGCTTCACGACGAGGTCTGGCCGGAAGGGAATTACCCCTTACGCAAAGATTTTATCCTGCGACGTGACGCTGCCCAAAAGACCGCGCAATATCAGTTTAAGCGCGTTGAAGGCGAGGGAGTTTTTGAGGTTCCTGTCGGCCCTGTTCACGCCGGTATCATCGGCCCGGGCCATTTCAGATTTAGTGTAGCGGGGGAGCCCATAATAAATTTAGAAACACGCCTTGGCTGGACACATAGAGGCGCGGAGAAGATACTCGAAGGAAAAAGCATTTCAGAAGCTGTAAATATCATAGAATGTATAAGCGGTGATACCGCGTTTGGATACAGCCTTGCTTTTTGTCAGAGTGCGGAGAAGATACTCGGTCTCAATATTCCGGACCGCTCGCAACTTCTGCGTGTATTGTATTTGGAACTGGAACGTATTTATAACCATGCCAACGATATAGGCGGCATCGCTTTAGATGTAAGCTTCAGCTTTCCCGCGCAATTCGCGAGCCTGATCAAAGAAGCCATATTACAACTTAATGACAGTTTAACGGGTTCCAGGTATCTTAAAGGCGTTAATGTTGTAGGCGGTATCGATAAAGATATTGACAAGGCCAAGTCAGGGCTTATTTGTGAAACGCTTGTAAAAATTCAAAAAGATTTTTTGGCGCTCGAAGAAATGCTTTTTTCCAGCGTCTCTTTTATGGACCGTGTTGATACAACAGGTATTTTACGCACTAAAACAGCCCGCGATCTCGGTATAACAGGGCCGGCGGCAAGAGCCAGCGGCATAGCGCATGATCTAAGAGGTATTTTTCCGGGTATATATAACGATCTTTCTTTTAAGATATCAAAAGAGCTGTCGGGCGATGTGAAGGCCCGTCTCAAAATAAGATTCTCTGAAATAGAAGAATCTATCAATCTTATACGATTGTGTCTGAAAAAGCTTGAGGGTTGCGCTTCCCAGGCCAAAGTTGCCGCGCAGGCAAAAGAGGGCATGGCATTAGGTTATGTAGAAGCCTGGCGCGGCGGTGTATTGATATGGACCAGGTTAAATGGAGAAGGAAAAATAGAACGATGCAAAATAGTAGATCCGTCTTTTCATAATTGGGAAGGCCTGTCTTTTGCCGTGCTCGGCAATATTATACCTGATTTTCCTTTGTGTAACAAAAGCTTTGACCTGTCATATTCGGGAAATGATCTATGAACCATTATATTTTTAAAAATAGCCTAAGAAAGGGTAGAGTCACCATAAAACTCGATACAAAAAGTGTCCGCCCACCGACGGAGATTGAGTCTATGGGGCAAGAGCTTAAGAAGGCCATTCGCGCGAGATTCGGCAGGTCATTTCATATCCGTGAAGTGGATACCGGCTCCTGCGGCGGTTGTGAATCCGAGATAATAGCATGTTCCAACCCGCTATATGACATTCAGCGTTTTGGTATAGATTTTGTAGCCTCTCCCCGGCATGCCGACGCGCTTTTGGTTACCGGCCCTGTATCTAAAAATATGGAACTTGCGCTGAAAAAGACTTATCAGGCTATGCCCGAGCCTAAATTTGTAATTACTTTAGGAGACTGCGCAAAGGGCGCGGGCCCGTTTAAAGATTCTTATTACACCTGCTCGGGCGCGCAGAATGTTCTACCTGTTACCATGCACATCCCGGGTTGCCCGCCAAACCCGACGACGATAATACAAACGTTACTGGTATTTCTACAAAGATAAAAGCCTGGCTAAAAAAGCTCACCATAACCGCATATTTGTGATATAATCTTACAAAAAGGGAAGATAATGATAAAACATAATGGCAGCAACCAGCAGAATGCTCCACTTGAGCCGGAGCAGGGATTTTTCGGGCTCGGCATAGCTCCAAAGATACTTGAGATACTTGAGCGCATTAAATTTAAGACACCTACCCCTATTCAGCGCAAAGCCATACCGCTCGCTATTGAGGGGAAGGATGTTATAGGTATTGCCCAGACGGGGACCGGCAAGACGCACGCGTTCGCTATACCTATAATTCAGCAGTTAGCGAAAAAAGACGGCCTTGCGATAGTGCTTGCTCCCACGCGTGAACTCGCGCTGCAGATCGAAGAAGCCATACGTCCATTGGCGCAAGCCTTTGGGATGAGGACGGCTTGTCTCATAGGCGGGACTCCCATGCGTCCGCAAGAAGAGGCCCTGCGCAGGCGCCCGCATATCATAATAGCCACCCCCGGGCGTTTTATCGACCATATGGAAAATAGAAATATTATGCTTATCAGGGCCGGCATGCTCGTTTTAGATGAAGCCGACCGCATGCTCGACATGGGATTTGCTCCCCAAGTGGAGAGGATACTAAAAGGATTAACGCGCGAACGCCAAACGATGCTATTTTCGGCTACCATGCCGGCGGCGATAATGCGGATGATAAATACTTATATGAAGCTTCCCGTGCATGTTGAGATCGCTCCATCAGGCACGACCGCCGAAGGCATAACGCAGGAGCTTTACATTGTAAAGCGTGAGGCAAAGCTGAGCCTTTTGCGCAAGATATTGGCGCAGCATAACGGTTCGGTGCTTCTTTTTTCGCGGACAAAACATAATGCGAAAAAGATCGCCAGGTCTATACGCGAAATGGGCCACCGGGCTACGGAGATCCATTCGAATAAGTCGATGTCACAAAGGCGTGAAGCGCTGGACGGGTTTAAGTCCGGCCGTTATCGCATACTCGTAGCTACCGATATCGCCTCAAGGGGCATAGATGTGACAAAGATAGAGATAGTAATAAATTATGATCTTCCGGAGGATGTGGAAAATTATGTGCACCGCATAGGCCGTACCGGGAGAGCCGGGTGCAAGGGGCACGCCATCTCTTTTGCCACGCCGGATCAGAGTAGTGACGTAAAAAATATCGAGAAACTCATTAAGAAACAGCTGCCGATAGCGAAACATCCTGAAATTCCGTCGGAGGAATTTGACAAGAATCAGAGGCCGCCTGTAAGCGCCGCGCATCACCGAGGCGCAGGGTTCGGGCATCGCTACAGGCCCAGGCCGGGGCATTTTTCTAGGAGATAACCTATTAAAGGAAAGTAGAAAGGAGGGCGTAAAGATGCGTGGAGTAAGGGTTTTATTTTTTATAACAGTGGTTGGTTTTTTATGCCTTATCTGTAATTGGGCAAGCGCGGAAGATACAGTAGTTGCCGAGCATAAAGCCCAGGTCAGAGCGGATAAAGAAGCCATTAAAGAGCAGATCCAGGAAATAAAAGAAGATGCCCAGGCTGCCAGGGCCGAAGAAAAGCAGATAAGGGAACAGATGCGTCAGGCGCTTATAGCGGGCGATAAAGAAAAAGCGGCGCAGTTAAGAGAGCAGTTAAAGGCAACGCATGCCGAAAATGTTAAAGAGATGCGGATGGACAAGAAAGAATTAAGAGAAAATAAAAAAGACCTTCGGCAGGACATGAAAAAGCCGTTTAATCCTCCAGGCCCTCGGGGCGGCCCGGGAAGAGGCCCTAAGAAATAACATATTATACTTTAGGTTCACCGATAATATTGTGACAATATAGCGGTTACAGCTGTGATTAGGCTGTAACCGCTTTTGTTACCGAATTCTTGTTAAGAAATGAAAAAACATGCTTGTAATTTTTCCTGTTTTATGCTATTTTCTTATCCCTGTAATATTAGGTCGCACTAATCCAAAGTTAAACCAGAAGGAGTAGTTTTAATGCGTAGATTATTATTAATCGCAGCGGCACTCGTATCAGTGCTTACATCAAATGTTCAAGCATCGGATAACCAGCCATCATTCAGCATTATAGACGCGAAAGAGAAAGGCATATTCAATATAGGCCCAGCTGTCGGTGATGTTGTATCCAAGCAGGAAGAATCGGCCAAAAAAGAAGTTCTCGTATTGGATTATTCTATATTCAAGGGGGCCATAATAGGTGTTTGGACAAAGGGCTTTCCGAAAGGGATTAATCAAGAGGCGGTTGACGCTGTTAAGGTAGGGCTGAAGGTTCAAAATGACGAGTACTTAGATACAATTTCTGTAAAGCTTGAGATAAAAGGGTCGAAGGACGTGCAATCGGTTCCGCTGCGCCTGAAGAAAGGGTGGAACTATGTAAAGGAAACGATAAACTGGAACACCATAGGCGATCTTAAAGAAGTAGTCTTTGTCGTAAGTCCTGTGACTATTAATCCTACCGGAGGCGATCCCATGTGGTGGTTCAGCACACAGGAGGCTCCCACCGCAAAGAGCAATGGCAAGACCGACGGCATGCTTTATATAGACCTGGATTTTTACAAACTTACATTCCTGCAAAAATATTTCACCTTCATAAAATATGGGCTTGTTCTCATCTTAGGCCTTATCCTTGGCCTTGTCACATTGATATTTAGTGAATTGTTCGGCAAAAAACATAAGGCTGGTTCGGTTAAAAGGGCAGTGCCGACCGCTGGTTTCACACTTTCGAGTATTAAGCGCGATCTATTATATGGCATAGCCGCGGTTTCCATCATAGGCATATCTATGGCTGCGTTTTCCGTAGGATCTGCCCGCCTTCTGGATTCCGGTATAAGATTTGAGTTTCTGGCCATAGGATTGGCGGGCGCAGTTATCACATGGGTCATAAAAAGGGGTTTGACCGGAAAGAATCTTACGGCTGTAGAAGTTTTTCAGGATATTGTACTGACAGGAATACTCGCCGCCGCGTCGAGCAGACAGGCTGTCCTGCAGGCGCCTTCCAGCTGGGCTGATATATTAGTGTTCAGCAATCTAATAGCCGGTATAACACTTCTTATATATCACGTAGCCAATCTTTGCTCTATATCATCTTCCGGCAGGCACCTGAAATTTGTCACAGGGCTGCTGATAGCGATAACGCCGTATCTATTCAATTGGCTGTTATTATTGGAAAACGTCAGCATACCCCATATGTTGGGCAATCTGCTTACATTTAATCTGCTTTCCGCCTGGCCGGCGATCTCCGGCATTATGGGCCGTGTCGTTATCGTGTTTATCTTTAACGAAGTTGTCACAAACATGATAAGTATCGCCATAGACGGCAAAGCGCTCAAGACTTTAAAAGCGCATCTCTTCACATTCTTTGTTTCACTGGCCATCTCTGTATCCCCCGATATCGCGGACCTTGGCTCAACTAAGATCATAGCGTCTTTGCCGGTGTTGTTAAGGGCGATCGCCTCTATCATCACAACTATGCTCTCTTATGCCGGTCTCTGGGGTGAGGTATATCTTATTACAGGAATGATATTGGATGGGATAAAGCGTGTCGCGCCTTCGCGTGAGGCCGTGTCCAAGAATATTATTACAGGTATGCGCAAAGGTATGGCGTACAGCGGAATTTTAGTAGCATTCATGTACGCCCTTAAGATGCTGTTAGACGCGAATACTGTCCAGTCTATCGCGAAGAGCTTTCCTGTCATAGTAGGTATAGCGGTGGGAGCGGCGGTATTCCCGCTTCTAAAGACGATAATCGAGACCTTTGACGGAAGCCTGCCGTTTTTCCAGAGGATGCGATATAGTTATCGCGATGGAACACTTTATGCCAGGGGCGCTGTCGCCGGATTTGGGTTTGCCTACATGGTCACTCAAGGTTTTATTCAAAAGACCATGTCCGAGAGGATTTTATTTGGTACGACAACCGGCCTTATCGCGTCGGGCGGTATAAGCATTTTAAGGGACATATTTTACGCGATAAAACATCAAGGTAAAATTCAGTCGTGGAGGCTGTATTTTACGGACTCTATATTTGGCGCTTTTGCCGGGAGCGCTTTGGCGTTTTATATAGACGCTCTGCAGGTGCCGGTTGTTATAGAGAAGTTCAAGCTGTATATGAGTTCCGGGTTGCCTCCGGCCGATTACGTGACGTATCCGCTGATCAATAAATGGGGCCGTGTCAATCTTGGGACATACTCCGGCGGGCCGAAGCTTCTTTTTATAGAGTCTTTAGCCGGTGTAATAAATTGGTCTATAGCCGCGTGGTTGTTCGCGGTGAACAAGGTATTCATGCAGGCGTTTTTTGACAAAGATAAGACGCCGATAAAGTTTTTCTTCTCAAAAGCAGGGTTCGCGCAGCTTATGGAGCATATGCTCTATGTATTGAGATGGGGCCTGTGGATGTCGCCGATAATCTTTACATTCCTGCGCATGATGCCCAACCCTACATGGTATAACCAGGACGGCGCTATCAGGACAGCAGTCGCTATCTACAATAATATTACGATGTCACCCGAGACATTTAACGCGTGGAGCCTCAAAGTATTCGTGTATGTTCTCGCTTTTGACATCTTCCGCGTTCTTATATGGATGGATCATATGGGATTACGTGTCGCAACGCTCGTCAACCTAAGCTTCATAGGCATGGATAAGCTGGACGAAAAAGTGTCCCGCTTTATCGGTCCGGCCGCGGCGCAAAGATACATACCCGAGGGGATCAAGAGGTTCGCTACATGGGCGCCGCTTTTAATACCTTTCTATCTTCCGCGCGGCCAGGATTGGGATTACGCCTGGAGCACGGCGGAGGGCATACAGAGCGCTTCCAAAGACGCCGGCTTGGTGGCTAATATAAATTCTCTTGGGTTACCCGAAAAGATAACTCTTATATTCGCGGCTATAGCGTTATTTACTATACTATCCTTCGTCGGGCGTTTGTGGGGAAAGCGTATCAAGGAGCGCAAAGATAGAAATTATGAACTGACTAATGGAGAGTATAAAGTTACCGTCAAGGATACGGGCGAGGTCTTCAGCGAGTCCATATACAAGGAGCATGATGTGAGCCGCCGCTCTTACGATATTATAGATCCATGCGGAAGAATTCTTTATCTTGTCGACGCTTCCGAATCCTCCGACAGTAAAAAACGTTATTGGCCCGTAGTCGGTAATTTTCCAAAGAAGCAGTTCGAACCTTCCAAAATTCAGAAGAATGAAGATTCGATAGAGTTTGTTAACGTTGCCAACGGCGTGAGCGCGTCTGTTAACATAACCATTCCGGATCCGGATGATATGGCGGAGATGTGGGCCATAAAACTTGAAAATACGACAGATAAGAAAAGAGAGCTTAAGGTCGTTCCATATTTAGAATGGGTGCTCAATAGAGCGCTCGATGACAGATTCCATACGCAATACCAGAGGCTATATCCCGAAATGGAATACTTGAGCGAATTAAATACCATGCTTTCATGGCAGAAGAGCACAAAGGCGATGGGTATTCTGGCCAGCGATATCCCGGCACAGGGGATCCTTTCCTCGCGCGTAGATTTTATCGGCCGCGCGCAGAGCATATGGTCTCCGAGAGCGTTGGAGACCCTTAAATTTTTACCTGCCGGCGATACAGCCTCACACCCGACTTTCGATCCTATAGGGAGTCTGCTATTAGGTGTGTCGCTTGAGCCAAACTCATCGAAGACCTTTAATATATTGATAGGGTACTCGAAGAATAAGAAGGCAGCTTTAGAGCTTATAAATAAACACTTAAAGCCCAAAGGGATAAAGAAGCCGGCGGTGGAGAAAAAATCTCCTTTTATCGGTCATGGAGAAATTCCGGCGGGTACTCCTAAGCCATATTTTAGATATGAGGATAACGGTAATAAACTTATCGTGAATACTCCCTACACTCCGCGTCCTTATGACCATGCGTTATCGAACGCGATACATTCGGTAATGGTCACAAACCGTGGCCTTCATACATCGTGCAATGGTAATTCACAGCAGAACAGGTTGACTCCTGATTGGCCGGACATAGCGACGAAAGAGATACCGACGGAAGCCATATATCTCTATGATGAGAATAACGGCAGTTGGTATTCGCCCACGTATCATCCTTTGAATGACAAGAACGCTAAATATGAATCCGAATTCGGCACAGACGGGACGGCGGTGTTTAGAATGTTACGCCAGGCGGTCTCCACAGAATTAAAAGTCTTCGTTCCGCATGACGATCCGCTGGGTGTTTATCTGTTAAAGATAAATAATAATTCCGATAAGCCGTTAAAGATGCGCGTCGCCCCATATTTCGAGATGACGCTTGCGTTCCAGCCCGAAAGATCAGGGCCTCTGCAGGCCAAGCGCGATAAAGTTTCCGGAGCGCTTTTATATGAAAACCCGCGCAATATTTTTAGATCGGGATGGGCATTCGCTTCTATGTCGTTGCCGTCACAGAAATTCGAGACGCGCCGCGGCAGATTTTTTGGAAACGGCCGAGGAGTCACAAACCCTTACATGGTAGAAAAAGGAGAATCGGATAAGACGCAGTTTACCGACGACAGGGCAATCGCTTCCTTTATCGGCACAGTCGAGATCCCCGCCGGACAAGAGCGCGAGATAGCCGTTATATTGGGGCAGACAGATACCAAGAAAGATGCTCTTTCCCTCGCGCGCAAATATAACGATATAGGGTTGGTCAAAAAAGCGCTGGATGATACACGCAACTGGTGGATGAAGCTCATGGGTACGCTTTCTGTCCAGACCAATAAGCCGGAATTCGATTATTATCAAAACTGGCTTAAGTATCAGGCGCTCGCGGAACGTATATGGGCAAGGCGCGGGTTCTATCAGACGAGCGGCGCGTACGGATTCAGGGACCAGCTTCAGGACACAGTGAACCTTATATGGATAGACCCTGCTTTGGCGCGTAAACAGCTGATATTGCACGCGTCCCAGCAGTTTATAGAAGGCGATGTATTCCATTGGTTCTTTACGTTAACGGACGGCAGAACTTCGTTTTCCTGCAGATCTCACGCTTCGGATAACCCCGTCTGGCTTGCATGGGGCATCGTGGAATATATAAGAGCCACCGGCGATCATTCAATACTCGATGAGATGACTTCATATGTGGTATCGGAATTTCCTTTTGCGCCGCTTCCGAAAAACAAGCAGGGGTGGGGCCATATGTATCATCGTTCGACGCGCTCCGATACCGTTTATAAACACTGCATGAGGTCCATAGACCTGATATTAAAGAAGCGTTCAGGGAAGCACGGGCTCCCGCTGATGGGAGTAGGCGACTGGAACGACGGATTGGACGAGATAGGCAGTGAGGGCAAAGGCGAAAGTATATGGCTCGGCTTCTTCCTGTACTATATCTTGAAGGGAATGGTAGATATTATAGAGATGAAGGACGGGCCGTCGCGTAAAGAATATTACGTGAAGAGAATGGCAAAACTCAAATCCGCGCTTGAAGACACATGGAGAGGCGACAGGTATCTGCGCGCCTTCCACGACAATGGCATGGAGATAGGCGTAAAAGACAGCGGAATATGGGAGATAGACGCGCTTACCGCGTCGTGGGCCGTTATAGCGGGCATGGACTTTGACAGATGCGTGACGATATTCTCCACCGCGCTGCAGGTGCTCGAAAAGGATAACGCGATATTGCTCGGTTGGCCGGCGCTACGCGAAGACTCGAAGCCTTATTTAGGCAGATCCAGCAAGTATCCGGAAGGCGTGCGCGAAAACGGTATGTATTGCCATGGCGTCCAGTGGCTTATCAGGGCCGCGCGTATCATCGCAGAAGAGTTCGATAAAAAAGGCAATCAGGATAAAGCCGGTGAATATAGGGCGACCGCTTACAGATTATGGCTTAAGGTTTCAGCTATATGGCATATGACGGAAAAAGAGATTGAGGTCTATGGCGGACAGCCCAATAAGCAGGCGGCCGATCTTTTGACGAACTTCGATCCCGGCAGGATGATATGGCATGGTTATACAGGCGCCGCGGGATGGATGCTGCGTCAGGCTATGGAGGGCGTGATAGGCGCGTCTTTGGTGAAGAACGAACTTATTATGCCGTCAGACCTGGATAAGCCAAGAGGAGAATTAAAGATAAAAAGTGTCCGAAGGGAATGCGCATAGTCCATAAAGTATTTTTTACCCTATTAGTATTTATCTTAATAACTGTATCGGCGGCATCTGCCGCCGATACAGTCCAGCCTAAATCAGGTATCTTACACACCAAAGATGGTATAATCATTTCATACGACCATTACAAAGAAGGTTCGAGGCCCGTCATTATAGTGTGCCCCGGATTTTTTAACAGCAAAGACAATAGATGGATGCGCAGATCCGTCGAGATGCTTAATTCTAATTATGACGTGATAATATTCGATTTTCGCGGTCACGGAAAAAGCACAGGCAAATATACATGGTCGGCAAAAGAGTACATGGATCTGGACGCGGTTATAGATTACGCGAAGTCTTCTGGGTATAAATATATAGGCATACTTGCTTTTTCTCTCGGCGCGGCCGTGGCGGTGAATGAAGCCGCCGTAAGAAGCGACATTGACAGTATGGTGCTTATAAGCTGCCCTTCAAGATTCCAGAGCATAGACTACTGTTTCTGGGAGCCCGGGATGTTTTCTGACTTAAAAGACAATATGGAATGTAATTGGCAGGGCAAGGGCGCGAAATTTTCGAATATATTTATGCATAAAGAAGATCCGATAGACTCGATACGCCTTATAAAAAACACACCTCTGCTTTTTTTACAGGGAGACAATGATTGGGTAATAAAGGCCAGGCACGCCAAAAAATTATATGACGCCGCAATATCAGAAAAGAAGCTCGGGATAATAAAAGACGGGCTGCACGCCGAGAGGCTATTACAGTTTCATTATGATGAGGTTAAAGATCTTGTGTTAGACTGGTTTTCCAAAACAATAAAGTCATAGTCAGATGGATATGAAATTGTCCAAAGTTAAAAGCGTCCGTTATTGCATTGTTTTTGTATTGTGCGCCTCTATCCTCGCGGGATGCTCGTCCATACCGATACAGACATCATCGTCATATTTTAAGGATCTTTATAAGCGTATCCAATATACCATGGACGGCCGGTACAGAGTGGTCGATATCTTCTATGCCACGACCAGAAAGTTGAATGAAAATAAGACATCATCCATATATTTTACCAATAAAATTTCCGACAGCCTGGCGACAGGAGAACTTAATATAAAGATAGACCCGGGGTTAAGGATAGAGAAGATGCTGCCTAAACGCCTGAAAAGAGAAGGTATAATAGGCATACAGGATATAACTAAGTCCGACGAAGACGCGTTTATAAAAAAGTTATCGGATACGGTAAAATCATCGCCGCATAAATCCCTTCTCGTCGTTGTGTTTGGTTACAAAGATGATTTCGAGGCCACGGCAATTAAGGCGGCATATTTCGCGTATCTGCTTGATATAAATACTCCGGTACTTCTTTTTGATTGGCCCGGAGATCAGCCCGTTGATATAGGCGGTTATAAAAATGCCCAGGGGTTTGCTACGGAGTCAGGACACCGCCTGGGAGAGCTATTAATAAAGATAAACCGTGAGGTTAAGCCTGAAAAGCTATGGGTTAAAGCGTCCAGCCTTGGCTGCCAGGTTGTATGTGATGCCTTTGATCAGATGTATAAATGTTCGGACTGTTCCGACGCCGATACGGAGATAGATCATGTTATATTGGCCGCTCCTGATGTTAGCCAGGACGAATTCGACAACAAATTTAAGGAGCAATTAATGGCGCTTTCAAATAGGCTGACCGCGTATGTCTCTTCCGACGATGAAGCGCTGCTTGTAAGCGGCCTCATAAATGACGATAGGAGGCTTGGCCGTCAGAAACCCAGGATAAAGGATCCGGCGCAGCTTGAGGAAGCGAAGAATCTATTATACTTGAAGTCTCAAAATCCGGACAGGGTAACCGTTATCGACGTGACGCCGATAAATTACGCGAGCTACAAGCACGGTTATTATCTTGAGTCTCCGGAATTCTTCGATGATTTCTATATGCGTATATTTGGTACAAATCCGAGTTTAAATCGCAGATTATATCTTCTTAAGTTCAAAGACAAGACCGATTATTGGGTCTTGCAGGGCAATAGGTAGTTAAGACATCAAAAAGTGATTTGACGCGCCTTCTCTTTTGCAATACAATGATCGTGTGCAAAAGATAACTGTAAGACGAGGGAAGCCCGAAGACGCCCACCATTTTTCCGAACTCGTTGCGTTATCAAGTCCCGCGCTTTTTTTAGTCCTCTTTGGCTCAAAAGTAAAAAGATTGATGGAAAAACTCTTTCCGCATAAAAGGCACTACTATAGCTTTGACAGGTCTTTCTTTATTGAGGTCGACGGAAATACGGCGGGTATGGCGCAGTTGCACAGATTCAGACCCAGAAGAAGAGAAAAGATAAACCTGACTTTTCTGCTTATGAAGTATATGAATTGGCGCCTGCCTTCGAGCGTAGCCCCACTTTTAATGTCAGAAAAGATCATCAGAGATTTTTCAGGCAGAGACTGTTATTTGAGTAATGTCGCGGTCTACCCCGAATATAGAAGCCTTGGCCTTGGTTCAAAACTATTAGGCGCCATCGAAGAAGAAGTAAAGAGCGCCGGTAAAAATAGAATAGTGCTTCATGCGGATGCTAAAAATCATGGCGCAATCAGGTTATACGAAAGGCTCGGATACAGGATAGAAGAGAAGTCCCCCACTCTTAAGATTAGAAATAAATATTTTGATTATCTTATTATAAAAAAGAATCTTGCTTCTTAACTCTTCCCAGGTAGTAATACCAAAAGTCCAATCCCCTGTAACACTCCGACGCGGATGTATCTATTAAGGTATCGCTATCTATGCCGAACTCGGAAAGCTTATACAGGTTATCATTCTTCAACAGTTTGTGTTTTAGCAGTATTGCCGAGCCTATAATATTCGCCGGCATCCCTTTACGCAAACCCTCCTTATTATTGCCATTACATATAAGATGATACTCCAGATTTCCCGATAAGACGCTCAAAATTTGTATTGCTATGGATATGAATATGAGAATAACGGCAAAATATCGCGCCAGACATTTTTTGGAGATAAAAATATAAAGCGGAAATAACCAAAGAAATATTGTCGGCACGAGAAGCCGCGGCCCCCAGCACCATCCGCCGTACCACATATGCCACATGGATATCGCGATAAGATTCGATAGTATTATGGATACAAAGAATACCGCTTCCCTGCGATAGTCCTTAAAAATTTTTATATAACCTATCACGCTTAATATAAGTATTGGATTATATATAAATATTCCTTTATCCAGATAGTACAGTAATTTCGGGATATTTGTCTTTATGCCGGATAGATAGAACATGCCCGCTTCAGCGCCGTAACCAAATTCGAATATATCATGAAATCTTATATAGTTTAAAGATAGGCTAAAGCAGATAGCGCCCAGGATAAACGATAAAAATATCAGGCCGTGGGCGGCAGCGCGTTTTATATTCTCCTTATTTATTAGCCATATATAA
This sequence comes from Candidatus Omnitrophota bacterium, assembly GCA_030695905.1. Classification (NCBI taxonomy): domain Bacteria; kingdom Pseudomonadati; phylum Candidatus Omnitrophota; species Candidatus Omnitrophota bacterium. The sequence goes on from JAUYOL010000015.1 coordinate 22,372, forward strand.
ACAAGGAACGGCGGCGCATATATTAAGTTAATGGTTCCTATCAAGATAAGGAAAGCGTATGACGTGCCCGCCGCCAACAAACTATTTTTTGTATTTTTCAGGGTAAGATATACTGAAAGTATCAGAAAAAAGCCTTGGGTTACTTCCGAGAAGGTCCATATGCTATAGCGCCACTGCATCGTTGCCAGGCCCAGCACAAAAGCCATTATTACCGCGGTCTTTAATGGGACATAGAATTTTTTATATAGCATGCGGAAGAATATTGCCGCCGCGCCGGCGCCGAAGAAGATATTATAAAAAGATACCAGAAAATTTACTATGAACTCTTTTGGGGCCGCGCTTATATGCGCGATAAGCTTTGAGGCAAGAATAAAAGGGATAAATATTACCGCAAGGCCTATTCCGTATTTTGAATAGTATTTCCCATCCCGGGATTCAAAGCAATACCCTCCTGTGTGCTCATCTATGGCCAGAGAGCCTTTCTCAATAATGGATTCCGCGGTGAGAATAGAGAAATGGGTGTCGCTTATCTCTATGAATCCTTTTGCCGTGATAAGATATATCAGGCCGAGCAGGCAGAATATGAGGATAGCGCTTTTTGTTGTCTTATCCATAGCGTATATTATATAATAATCACAATAAATAGAGGTTTAAAAATTGCGCATAGCGTATCTTGCTTTAAAAATACTGGCGCCTAAAGCCAGGCATTTCGAGAATTCCACAAAAAAACCCATAGAGGTTCAGAAAAAACTGCTTTTCCAATATCTGCATCGTAATAAGAATACCGAATATGGAGTCAAATATCACTTTTCGCATGTGAAATCCATCGGGGATTACCGCATGCTCGTTCCAATGAGCGATTCCGAAACCATCTTTCCGTATGTAGAGAAGATTAAGAAAGGGACCAATAATATCCTCACGAAGGATAAAGTTGTATTTTTCGGGCTTACAAGCGGCACCACCGGAAAACCGAAATTCATTCCGGTGACAAATTTTTCCCGGAAGAAGAAAGCCGAAGTGATGGATCTCTGGGCGTATTATATATTGAAAGATCATCGCGATGCATTGGACGGGAAGGTGCTTGCCATAATAAATCCCGATGACGATGATGCGACGGATATAGGTATACCGGTGGGCGCCGAAAGCGGTCATGCGTATAAAAATATGCCGCGTATGATAAAAAAGTTTTACGCGGTGCCTTACAATGTGTTTATGATACAGGATTACGAGTCCAGGTATTACTGCATAGCGAGGATAGCCCTGGAAAAGAACGTAACTACCATTGCCACGCTGAATCCAAGCACTATCGTTCTTCTTTGCCATAAGATAGAAAAATATAAAGACGAGCTTATCGAGGATATAGAGAAGGGGACTTTAAGTAAGAATGTAAAAGTGCCGCCTTACGCAAGAAACGCTTTTGAGCGCACTTTCAGGCCGAATAAAAAAAGAGCCGATGAATTAAAGAATATTCTAAAAGAAAAAAAAGAGTTGCTGCCGAAATATTTTTGGCCAAACCTTAAACTCATAGAGTGCTGGAAGGGCGGGACTGTAAAATTATACCTAAGAGAATTGCCGCAGTATTTCGGCGGCGTTCCCATAAGAGATTTCGGCTGCCTTTCAACGGAAGCCCGCAGCTCGATACCTATGAGCGACACGGGAGCCGGCGGGGTCCTCGCGATAAACACCAATTTTTATGAATTTATTCCAAAAGAAGATATTGGAAAGAGCGAAAAGCGTTTTCTTTTGTGCGATGAACTGGAGAAGGCTAAAGAATATTATCTTATAGTTACTACTCCGGGCGGATTATACAGGTATAATATAGATGATATAATTACCGTTACCGGATTTTATAACAGGACGCCTGTCATAGAATTTGTGCAGAAAGGGTTAAACGCCGTTTCTATAATGGGAGAGAAGCTTTATGAGTCTCAAGTGAATGAGGCGGTAAACAGGGCTGCCGATAAACACAAGCTTCTTATAGCCTTTTTCTCCGCCTGCGCCCAGTGGAATCCGCCAAGATATATATTTCTTGTGGAGTTTGGAAGAAACGGCCAGAGTGTGAATAAACAGGCATTATTAAGATCCATAGAGGAAGAGCTTGGTAAGGAAAATTCCGAATATAAATATGTCCGCGATTCGCAGCTGTTAAAGCCTCCTGTGCTGAAAGTAGTCAAGGCGGGAGAGTTTGAGAAGTATCGCGTCAGGCGTGTTAGTGAAGGCGCCAACGATAGCCAATTTAAAGTAGCCGAATTGACGGCCAATGCAGATTTTGAGAAAAACTTCGCGGTGGAGGAAGAGATCTGCCTGGATTAGCTTAGCGAAAAAGGTGTTTAAAATATCGAAAGGATATAAGGCATGGACTTTGTTTCGATGAAGACACAGATCAAGAATGCGGGATTGGATAATATTCGTACCGACAACGACGATTATCTGGAGGCAGTGATCAAAAGAGAGTCGATAGACAATATTATACAGGCGCTTGAGAGTGTATTTGGCAAGCCGGCATGGCCCTCAAAAGATAAGTTGTCCTCCCCGGTGCAAAAACTTGTTAATGATTACGGAGGCTTAAGGAAAGGGCAGACTTTATTTTCCATTAATGGCGACGGGGTATTGGTATTTGCCATGCTTTGGCCGTGGCAGGATGGTGAAAGAATTACATTGAAGATGGGCAAAGCCTGAGATAGGCCGGGAGGGTAGAAAAATGAAAAATCTCATAACGGGCGCTACGGGTTTTGTAGGAAGTCATATCGCGGAAAGGCTCATCAAGGAGGGCGAAGAGGTTATAACGCTGGTCAGAAAGACCAGCAAGACAGATTTTTTAAAGAACATAGGCGCAAAGTTCGCTTACGGAGATATTAATGATGTAGATTCGATAAAAGACGCGATGAGAGGCATAGATATAGTCTATCACAGCGCTGCGCTCGCCGATGAATGGATATCGCCCAAGCAAGCCCGCCGCGTCAATGTTGATGGGACGAGAAATTTACTCAATTGCGCGCTGGAAGCGAAAGTAAAAAGATTTGTATTCATAAGCAGCCTCGCTGTTCTCGGGATGAGAGATCACCATGGAACAAACGCTGATGCTCCATATCATAAAACGGGCGACAGTTATATCGATACCAAGATAGATTCCGAACAGCTCGTTATGGGTTACTACAAAAAATATGGTTTGCCGGTTACCGTGGTAAGGCCCGGGTTTGTATTCGGCCCGAGAGACAATAAGCTGATACCGCGTCTTTCCGACAGGCTCGGAAAAAAGCAGTTTATGTTTGTCGGCAGCGGCAAGAACAAGATAAATTCCGTTTATGTCGAAAACCTCACAGACGCGATAATACTTGCCGCCAGAAGCGACAAGGCGATAGGTCAGAAGTATAATGTTACCAATGACAGCGGCATGACGCTGGAAGACCTGGTATTCAAAATCGTTGATATCTGGAAGTTCGACAAGCCCAAAAAGCATATTCCCAAAGCCATGGCTTATCTGGTATGCCATGTACTTACCGCCATCGCGCGCCTCACAAAGGCCAAAGAGCCGCCTTATATTACAAAGACGCGTATAAAATTTTTGTGTTTAAACCTTGATTTCGATATTGCGAAAACAAGAAATGACCTCGGCTATGTTCCGCGAGTTTCGATAGAAGATGGTTTAAGAAGAACCAAAGAATGGATGCAGAAGAAAGGATAGCGCCGCAAATTGGATGTCAGGGTAGGACAATTTACATCTGAAGATAATTTAGGCCTATACTATAATTACTGGCCGGTTCAGGATAATCGGGCCCCTGTCGCGGTATATCTTCACGGCCTGGAAAGCCATATGGGCTGGTTTTTTAATCTCGCCGAATCTTTGAATTCAAGAGGTATTAACGTATATGCTTTTGACAGGCGCGGCTCCGGTATTAACAAAGAAAGTTGTAAGAGCTTCTGTCCCAGATATATATTAAGCGACGTAAAAACATTTCTGGACCTTGTGAAGCAGGACCATCCGGACAGCAAGATATTCCTGGTGGGCCTTTGCCTGGGCGGGAAGATAGCTGTAAGCTTCGCCTCTTTATATCAAAATTATGTCGATGGCCTGGTGCTGGTATCCCCGTCGCTTAAAAGTAAACTTAAATTTTCGCCTTTTGAAATATTGTCAATATTATTCAGGCCCAACAGCACGCTCAAAATACCCATCGAAGACAGGATGTTTACCTCAAACGAAAAATATCTTAAGCATATCAAAGTGGATCCTATGAGGCTTCACTATATTCCGGCGCAGCACCTTCTTGAGATCGCAAAGATGGACAGGTTTGTGAAGGCAGCTTTGCGCAATCTTCGGCTTCCCGTCCTTCTTATGCTGGCCGGTATAGATGAAATAATAGATACTGGAAGCATAAAGAAGTGGTATGAAAAGCTGCCATCCCAAGATAAGACCATAAAGATATATGAGGACTTTTATCATCTATTGACCTTCGAGGAGAAGGCCGATGGGGTTATGGATGAAATTTCCGGATGGATATGGGGTAGGTCCAATGCCTGAAATATCAAAAATAGAGATCTTCAAGACAAACTTGCCTTTTAAGCATTCCTTCAAACATTCACTTAAATCAAGAAACGACAGCGAGAGTATATTTGTAAAAGTTATACTGGATAACGGCATAACCGGTTTCGGGGAGAGTCTGCCCAGAAGTTATGTTACGGGCAATACGCAGGATTCTGTATTTAAAAATTTAAGTGATTCCGCCGGAAAGCTTATAGGAACCAGGCTTGATGATAACATAGAATCCATTAATTTTATAAAGAGCCTTGAGGGGCTGGAGGGCGAAGCGCGCTGCGCGGTAGAAATAGCGCTGCTCGATTCTCTTGGAAAAATTTGCTCTAAGCCGGTATCGGCATTTTTGGCAGATGTGGTAAACACGAAATTTGTCTATAGCATGATAATTCCTACCGTATCGGCGTTTAAAACAGGCCTTATATGCTTATTTGCCAAGGTCCAGGGGTATGAATTTATAAAGGTGAAAGTAGGGGCGGATACAGATGTACAGAGGGTGAAGCTCTGCAGGAAGATATTGCCGAAGGCGGATATAAGAATTGACGCCAATGGCGTGTGGGATTCAGCAAAGACCGCGCTTGGGATGATTCAAAGATTGCGCCCCTTTAAAATATCGTGCATAGAGCAGCCTACGCCAAAAGACGATCTTGAAGCGATGCAGGAAGTGGCGGATTTTTGCGCCGAGCCGGTAATGGCGGATGAGTCTCTATGTACCAGGCAGGATGCCTTGAAGCTTGCCCAATCCAGAGTTTGCGATATGTTCAATGTGAGGCTCTCGAAATGCGGAGGAATATTCAGGTCATTGGATATTATGGATATAGCCCGCAACCACGAGATGTCTTGTCAGATAGGCTGTCTTGTAGGCGAATCCGGCATTTTGTCGGCAGCCGGAAGGCACATCGCAAGTGTTGCCAAAAATATCGTTTATTTTGAGGGTTCCTATTCGAGATTTTTGCTTAAAGAAGATATTGTGGAAGAAGATTTGACACCTGCCAGGAGCGTCGGATATACTCTAAAAGGGGCCGGGTTGGGTGTGACTGTGAAAGAAGATATCTTGAGGAAGTATTCAAAAGAAAGCCTTTTGATAGGCCAGAAATGAATGCGCTAAGCCTTCTTGTAAAGATGCGTGCTTTTGCGGCGGATAAATTCGATAAAAAGACGAAAAACCCGCTATCCGCGCAGAAGGAGTTTTTGCTAAATATGCTGTATAGCAACAGAGATACGGTTTTTGGCAAAGAACATAAGTTTTCCGAAATTAAAACCATAGACGATTTCCAAAAGAATGTTCCCGTCCGCAATTATGAGGGCTTAAGGCCGTACATAAAGAAGATGATGGAGGGCTCTGACGGCATTCTTGTAAAGGATAAGGTAATATTTTACGGCATCACCTCCGGCACCACCAGTATCCCTAAATTTATCCCTGTCACGAAAAAATCCCGCAGACAAAAATCCGCGGTTATGAATTTATGGCTTTATCACTTGCTTAAGAAACATCCCGAAGCGCTTGACGGTAAATCATTTATTGTCTCAAGCCCCGCGGTGGAAGGCTACGCCGAATCGGGCGTGCCGTATGGCTCCGAATCCGGGGACGCTTACAGGCACATGCCGTCTTTTATCAGCAAGCATTATGCGCTTCCCTACGAGGTTTTCTGCATTAAGGACTATGAAGCGCGATACTATACGATGTTAAGGATAGGCATAGAGGCGGACGTTACAAATGTAGGCACTATGAATCCTCTTACTATACTTGTCCTTTGCCAGAAGATAGAAAAATATGTCAAAGAAATTATCGAAGATATAAGAAATGGTACTCTAAATAGCGCGTTAAACATCGACACCGATATACGTAAAGCGCTGGAGAAAAAATTGAGGCCCAACATTTCAAGGGCCGCCCAATTAGAGAAGTTGTTTATTGAGAAGGGGGCCCTCGTTCCTAAGGACTTTTGGCCTAATATGGCCCTTATCGAATGCTGGACAGGCGGCACTGTAGGGTTGTACTTAAAAGAGGTGATAAAATATTTTTCTGAAGATATAAGCGTGCGCGACTTCGGATTTTTGGCGACCGAAGCGCGTTGTTCCGTGCCTGTATCCGATAATGGCCCGAGCGGCATATTGACCATAACATCCAATTTTTATGAGTTTATGCCCGAAGAGGATATCGAGAAGGAAAGCCCGCGGTATTTGACAGTCGAAAAATTGGAGAAGGGCAAAAGATACTACATTATATTTACGACGACAGGAGGGCTGTACCGCTATAATATAGACGATATAGTAAAAGTTATAGGATCTTACAATGCCACGCCTGTTATAGAATTTATACAGAAAGGCAAGAACGTCTCCTCCGCCACAGGCGAAAAACTGTACGAAAGCCAAATCATAAGCGCGATACACAAGGCGAAAGAGATTACCGGTGTCAATGTGGAATTCTTTTGCTGCTGCCTGGAATGCCAGATACCTCCTAAATATTCTTTTCTGATAGAGTTTACATCTGATCCCGGCCATTCACAGAAGAAGAACTTTTTAAACGTTGTCGAAGACAACCTCGGCAAGATAAACATAGAGTACAAGTCGAAACGCCTTTCACAGCGGCTGGGTGACCCCAACCTGAAAGTTTTGGAAAAAGGTTCCTTTGAAAAGTTCAGAAGAGCGCGTTTGTCGGCATTGCAGCATGACAGCCAGTTTAAAGCAACTCACTTAAGATGCGACTTTAAGATCCCGCCGGAATTTAAAATCATCGAGGAAATAGCACTTTAATGGAAGATCATATAATTACGGATAAAGGTAAGCAGAATTGGCTTATAACTATCGTTTCTTTGACCGTATTTATGTTCACTCTGGATTACAGCATGCTGAACATATCGCTTCCTGTCATAGCCAATTTTTATGGGGCCAATATCGGTATTGTTTCCCGCCTGCCTCTTGCATATCTATTGGTAGTTACGAGCACGGTTTTACTATTCGGCAGGCTTGGCGATATCGCAAGCTTCAAAAAGATATTTGTCTGGGGCCTTGGGGTATTTATAGCGGGAACATTTATTTGCGGCCTCGCGCCTACATTAAATACACTTTTAGCATTTAGGATATTTCAGTGTCTCGGTGAAGCTATGTTCAGCCCTATGGGCATAGCCATCGTGACGACATTTCTTCCGGATAGCGCCAAGGGCAAAGCGCTCGGGTTAATGGCTACCGCCCAAGGTTTAGGTTTCTGTCTCGGGCCCATACTGGGTGGATTTATAAATGACCACATCGGCTGGCATAATATATTCTTTGTAAATATCCCCGTAGGAATATTGGCTCTTATGGCCGCGCTCAAAGTCATACCTTCCAATCAGCCTATGCCGGAATCGAAACGCGTAGATCTTCCCGGAGCGGTACTGATTTTTATTTCGTTATCAACTTTAATTTTCGCGCTGAATTCTATCGCGAAATTGGGATTGAAAAATAATATCATAATATCGTGCTTTGTGGTTTCCGCGGCGGCAATGGGAATTTTTATAATGACTGAAAAGAGGACCTCAAGCCCTATACTCGATCTGTCGCTTTTTCGCAATCCGGACTTTACATTCGCCACAATTTCCGCGCTATGTACCGTATTCGTTTATATGGGGCTGATATTTCTGCTGCCGTTTTATTTTAGCATGGTCAGGGGTATGGATATCGTGCACTCGGGACTTTTGCTTATGATACCGGCGATAATGGTGGTTATCTTTGCCCCTATAGCCGGCAAGATATCGGATATGATTGGTTCCAGGCTGATCTGCTCGGCCGGCATAGGCCTGACAACTTTGGCATTTTTGATATTTTCTATCCTTACGCCCAAGTCGCCTGTTATATGCGTGATTCCCTCGCTGATACTGGCCGGAGTCGCGATAGGATTTTTTCTCCCCGCGAATAATAAGCTTGTTATGGTCCATGCGCCTTCAGACAAACAGGGCATGGCATCGGCCGTGTATAAGATACTTAACAGCATAGGCGGCGTATTTGGCATAGCCATACTGCCGCTCGTCCTTATGAGCAAAATTTATAAGACAGCGGCCCTTGAACATGTGAATATAGCCGCGGCCAGACATTCACCCGAAATATTGATAGCCGGATTTAACGCGGCGTTCCAATTTGCCATGTTTGTATGCGTGGCGGGCCTGGCAGCAACGATTATGGCAAAGGACAAAAAATAAGTGGAGACGCTTTCCAAGTCAATCGGGAAGCTGCCCCCGCAATAAGACACTTTCCCGATGCGCTTGGAAAGCGTCTCCAGGGTATTATGAAAAGAAGCAGAGAAGATAATTTGCTGGAGCCAGCCGGCATGAAGGCCGGCCGGTTTTTTAAACTTTCAGCCGGCGACCTTATAAAATTGCCCCCGGGAAGCGATATATTTAAGCTTCCGTCCAGGGAGGCGGTAGTTTACGACCCCGTTAGCTTAAAGTTTGTATCCCAGAAAGGCCGTATAGCGATAGCGGCGTTCCTGCCTCCGGGATACACCGTCACGTATAACAGCGCATATAAGGAAATAGGCAAACCCAGGAAGCTGCCCCTTTTCGCTTATGCCGCATGCGCGTTGCGTCACGGGGATATCTACACCGCCGCAGTAAGGGTGGATGTGTCGCCATGCCATGATTCAAGATTTATGGATATGCGGCTTGTCGAAACCAACGCGCGCAAGTTTTTGAAGATCTTTCCTAAAAACAGCCTTATAAGGCATCTTAAAAATTGCGCTTTATGCTATGGCTGCCCTAACGCTAAAAATTTCTTCCTAAATAAATACGAGGCCCCGCTGCCGACATCTCCTTCGTGTAACGCTCAATGCGCCGGATGTATATCGTATCAACCGGACGGACAGATACGGCAGACCCAGCCCAGAATAAAATTTATTCCATCCCCGGAAGAGATTGCCCAGATAGCGTTATTTCATATAAAGAATACCAAAAATCCTATTGTAAGTTTTGGCCAGGGCTGCGAAGGAGAGCCGCTTCTTTGCGCCGGGATAATAGAGAAGGCGATAAAGCTGATAAGAAAGGCCACGTCAAAAGGCGTTATTAATATCAATACGAACGCGAGTTCTCCGGAGGCGGTTGCCAGGCTCTTTGACGCCGGCCTCGATTCTATTCGCGTTAGCCTTAATAGTGTCCGGCAGAAATTTTATACAAGTTACTATAATCCTATGGGGTATTCTTTTGGGGATGTCGCCAAATCCATAGATATAGCCAAGAAGAAAAAAGGTTTTGTTTCGATAAATTATCTTACGGTGCCCGGTTTTACCGATTCAAAAGACGAATTTACCGCGTTTAAAAAGTTTTTGGTAATATATGGTATCGACATGATACAATGGCGCAATCTTAATTATGACCCATTGAGGTATTTCAAAGAGATGAATATAAAACCGAATGCGTCGGATATGCTTGGCATAAAAGAGATAATAGATTTATTGAAGAAAGAATTTCCAAAGGTCAGAATGGGATATTTCAATACGTATGAAGGTGTTAATAGTAGACGGGTATAACGCTATACACAAGATACCGGAAATAGACTCCATCATGGATGAGAGCCTTGACCAGGCGCGGAGCGCTATAACCGGATTAGCGAAAGAGTATCAGCGCAGGATAGGGGGTATTTCAGAGGTATTCGTCGTGTTTGACGGCCAAGATGAATACAGGGGGCTTTCTTTAAATAAGCCAAACCAGGTTTTTTCAAGAACTGGCCAGGGCGATAGAAAAGTGATAAGGCTGGCCCAGGACAAATCGGACAAGTTTCATGTGGTAGTGGTTTCAGACGATAATCGCGTAGGAAACAGCTGCCGCGCAGCCGGAGCGACGGTGATAACGGTAAAGAAGTTTTATGACGCTATTAAAAAATATTAAACATACATTTAGGGCGCTTCGCTATAGAAACTACAGGCTATATTTTTCAGGCCAGACCATATCGCTTGTAGGTACATGGATGCAGCAGATGGCGATAAGCTGGCTCACATACCGTATAACAAATTCTGTTTTTATGTTGGGGCTTATAGGTTTTTTGGGCCAGATACCGACGCTTCTATTCACTCCTTTCGCCGGTGTATTCGCGGATAGATACAACAGGCATCGCATCCTTATGATAACCCAGGTATTGGAGATGGTTCAGGCGCTTATACTCGCGGCGCTTATAATGTCGGGGGTGATTTCTATATGGCATATAGTGATACTTACAATATTTTTAGGTATAGTAACGGCTTTTGACGCGCCCGCGCGCCATGCGTTTGTGGTGGAAATGGTTTCGACAAAAGAAGATCTAAGCAACGCCATCGCCTTAAACTCGCTGTCATTTAACGCGGCCCGTCTTATAGGCCCGGCGATGGCCGGCATACTGGTCGCTATAGTGGGAGAGGGGATGTGCTTTTTCATAAACGGAGTAAGTTATATCGCGGTTATACTGGCTTTGTTCGGTATGCGTATTACTCCGAGGATGATACAAAAGGAGCATAAGCCGATAATGCATGGTTTCAAAGAAGGGATGCGTTATGTCCTGAATCATCCGACTATAAAATCTATAATGCTTATAACGGCGCTGATAAGCCTTGTCGGCATGTCATATGTGGTATTGATGCCGGTATTTGCCAAAGATGTTCTGGGCGGCGGGCCGGGTACGCTGGGATATCTTATGGGAGTCTCAGGTTTGGGCGCGCTACTCGGTGCGCTATACCTTGCTTCAAGGAAGGATGTCAAGGGGCTTGGCAGAGTGGCCTTCTTTAACGCGAATTTATTCGGCATGGGCCTTATAGCCTTCTCATTTTCGCGCGTGCTTTGGCTCTCTATGGCAATTCTTGTATTTATAGGATTCGGGATGATGGCCCAGATGGCGTCTTATAATACGGTTTTGCAAACTATAGTGCATGATGATAAGCGCGGCAGGGTGATGAGCATATTTATGGCTGCTTTCATGGGCATGGTGCCGTTCGGCTATCTCATCGCCGGATCTTTAGCCAGTTTATTGGGAGCGCCGCGCTCACTTATGATATTTGGAATATTATCTGTCGCCGGTTCGCTTCTTCTCGTGCGCAAGGCGGATATGGCCAAGGAGGGGTTATGGTAAATTTTCATTTTGTGGAATTTTTTGATATCCCGGTATTTAATTTTATTAATCATAATTTAAGTAATCATTTTTTAAATTATGTAATGCCCATTATAAGCCGGATGGGAGGCGGTGAATTGTACTTTGCCTTAGGTGTCTTGTTGCTTTTTTCCAGAAAAAGGGAATTAAAAATTTTAGGCATTGCCTTATTGGCAGGTATTACGGTCTCATACTATATTGTCACCGTGCTTAAAGTATTCATAGCAAGGCCCAGGCCTTTTGTAGCTCTTGCCAATGTAATTTTTTTGGGGCCTACGGAAAGAGGCTATTCCTTTCCGTCTAACCACACGACGATGGCTTTTATGACGGTCTCGTTATTGGCGAGCCATTTTAAAAAATATATTTTGTTTTATTCCTTCGCCGCGCTTGTGGCATTTTCAAGAGTTTATATGGGTGTCCACTATCCTATAGACGTCCTCTCCAGCGCCATTCTCGGATGTTTTATAGGGTGGCCGTTAGTTCGGATCAGTCGTTTACTCGAAACAAAAGTATAGTAAGAAAAATATAGGAGTTTTGGCATAATTCACTTGTTCTCGCCAGTAATTCCGTTATAATAGGTACCTATATATGTCAGAGAATGCGGAAAATCAAATTATTGAAACGGATATTCTGATTATCGGAAGTGGTCCGGCGGGGCTATCCGCCGCGATTCATTTTACCGATCTTATATGTCAGCATAATAAGGCTGTCGAGGCCAGATCGTTAAATGAAGCAAAGCTTCCTTTAAATGTTATGCTCCTTGAAAAGGCCCACGCTTTAGGAAACCATACTCTCTCAGGCGCTGTAATTAATCCGGTTTCGCTCCGCCAGCTTTTACCTGATATTGCAGATAAAGATATGCCTTTTGAAAGCCCGGTTCTTAAAGAAGATATCCGGTTTTTCACCAAAGATAAATCTTTCAAGCTTCCTTTCAAGCCGCCTTATATGTCCAACAAAGGAAATTATATCTCATGCTTGGGTAAAGTGGTGCGCTGGCTCGGCGGGATCGCGGAAAAAAAAGGCGCTCAAGTATTTACCGGTATTAGCGCCTGCGAGCTTCTTTTTGAAAACGGCAAGGTCGCGGGCGTTCGGACCTGCGCTTCAGGTATTGATAAACATGGCATGAGGCTGCCGAATTACCAGCCCCCCGCAGATGTCAGGGCCAAGATCACCATTCTCGCTGAAGGGGTAAGAGGATATCTTACTAAGGCGCTGATCAAGCAATTGAGTTTATCGAGAAATCGCAATCCGCAAGTTTATTCTTTAGGCGTCAAAGAGGTTTGGAAAATACCGGAAGGCGTATTTAAACCCGGTCATGTCATGCACACTCTTGGCTACCCGCTCGATTTTAATCAATTTGGAGGCGGTTTTGTTTATGGCTTAAGCAAGGATCTCATAGCTGTCGGCTTTGTCGTTGGTTTGGATTACAACGACCCTACTTTTGATATACATCATGCGCTTCAAATTTACAAAATGCACCCCCATATTCTTCGTATTATTAAAGACGGTAAAATAGTGCGTTATGGAGCTAAAACTATACCGGAAGGCGGGTTTTTTTCTATGCCCCAACTGTACCATGATAATGTGATGATCGTAGGTGATTCTGCCGGCTTTACGTCTGTGCCCAGCCTGAAAGGAGTCCATCTGGCAATCCAGTCCGGGATGCTTGCGGCGAAAACAGCGTTTGATGCCATCAAAAAGAATAACACCTCCGCCGGTCAGCTTGCCGTTTACGAAGAACTCTTTAAAAAAAGCCCTGCCTATAAAGAGCTTTATGCCGTCAGGAATTTCCGCCAGGGCTTTAAAACAAATTTATTATTTGGCATGTTGCAGTTTGGCGCGCAAATTTTAACCGGCGGCCGCGGCTTATCTTTGAGCGGGAGGCAAGCCATAAAGGAAGATTATAAACATTGCCGGTTGATCAAAGAGCTGAATGGGAGAACATTTTTAGAGCGGAATAAGGACAAGCTGGCTTTCGATGATAAAATGACATTTAGTAAGGAAGCCGATCTATTTTATTCCGGGACAAAGCATAATGAAGAACAGCCCTCTCATATTGTGGTGCCGAGTGCCGATGTTTGCCAGGAGTGCATTAAAAAGTATAATGCGCCATGCCAGAGATTCTGTCCATCAGATGTTTTTGAAATCACCACTGATCCGAAAACAGGAAAAAAAGAATTAGTACTTCATCCATCGAATTGCCTGCACTGCAAGACATGTGATATTAAAGACCCCTTCGAAAATGCAATATGGAACCCGCCCTACGGCGGCGATGGCCCGCGATACGAGAGTATGTGAAAATTATAGGCATCAGTATAAATGCATTCTTTTCTCGAACTTGTAAATAAAAGAAGCAGCGTGAGAAGGTATTCCGCGAGGCCGATACCGCGGGAAGTCATTGGTAGATGCCTCGAGGCAGCGCGGCTGGCGCCGTCTGCCTGCAATTCACAGCCATGGTATTTTATAATAGTCGACGACCCCTCATTGAAGGATAAGATTTCAGCTGCGGCCTTTTCCGGAATATATTCGATGAACTCGTTCGCTAAAAACGCGCCTGCGCTTGCTGTAGTGGTCAGAGAGAAATCCAGCCGGCTTGCTGCTGCCGGAGGATGTTTCAGGGGCGTTCAGTACAATCTGATAGATATCGGCATAGCATGCGAGCATTTTATTCTGCAGGCCGCGGAGGATGGTGTCGGGACATGCTGGCTCGGCTGGTTCAATGAAAGAGCGGTAAAGAAGGCTCTGGGCATACCAAGAGAGAAGAAGGCCGACATGATAATAAGCATGGGTTATCCTGAAAAGATAAGCGAGAGGCCCAAGACGAGAAAGTCTTTAGACGAGATCAGCACCTTCAATAATCCCCACAAATCATAAATAAAATCAAATAAGATATTTTTCTTGACAAGAAACGCCATGTCTGGTATTATTGAAAACGATTTTCAATAAGTGAGTGGATCAAGGGGTGAATAAATTTGAAAGTGGTAATTTTGGTAGCCATAATGATCTTGTTTGGCTGTGCCGCCGCGACAAAACAACTTAACGCCCAAGCGCGAGACCCGGATTTATTATACCGCGCTAAATGTACGGCGTGTCATAGATTATATCCGCCCCAGGATTATACTTATCAGAAGTTTCAGGTATACGTAACAAGATACGGTTCAGGCCTTAGTGACGAAGAGCGGCCCAGGCTTTTAGACTATTTAGCAGAGAACGCAAAACAGGAGCGCGAATGAAGAACAAAAATAGGTAATAATTAAGAGGGGAGGGTAGAAATTTTTTTAAGATATAATTGAAAATGATTTTCAATAAAAGGAGGATAAGATGTTTAAGAAAATAACAGCTGTTTTTATTGTGTGCCTTTTAGGCATCACATGCATTTCAGAAAATGTTTTTGCTGATAGAAGAAGCTATGTATGGACCTATGAGTACCAGACCATGCCCAAAGGGATGGCCGAGATTGAATACTATTTGACAGAGGAGCAGAAAAACATAAATAAAGCTAAGCCCAATACCTGGAAACACTGGTTTGAGCTGGAATACGGCATCACGGACCATTGGGATATAAGCATGTATCAGCAGTTCAAACAGTCCAATACAATTTCATCCAGCACATTCGAATACGACGGGTTTAAGGTCAGAACAAGGTATCGATTTTTTGAGAAGGATAAACTGCCCGTTGACACCATGTTATACCTTGAATATATAAGGAACGATAATCTCGAGAAGCCGAATGTGCTGGAGGGGAAAATCATCTTTGCCAAAGATATTGCCAATTTTAATATAGCCTATAATCAGATATTGAAACAGGAATTGGCCTATGCCGGCAAAACCGAACATGAATATGCGGCAGGCGTAAGTTACGAAATAACACCGGCATTTAAAATCGGGATTGAATCGAAGGGCAACTATACGGACCGAAAATATTATGTCGGCCCGACTATAGGATGGGCGTCGTCCAAATTCTGGGTTTCTGCGGGTGTTGCAGCCGGACTTAATGAGCAAAGCGATGATATGCAGGTCAGGATGATAATGGGATTCCTTTTCTGATGATTTAAAATAAGAATGATTGCGACGCCCTGACCCAATTTAAAAAAGGAGCGGGATAGAGGCCTACTATTAACACGCCTGTCATTACTATAACAAGCGCGGCCTGAAGAGGCAATGATCTTTGCCCGGCACTCGCCACTTTTGGTTCATCAAGGTACATAAACTTGATTACCCGCATATAGTAATACGCCGCTACCACACTATTTACGACACCTGCTATAGCAAGAAGAATGAACTTCGATTGGATCGCGGCGGCAAATACCAGGAATTTTCCCAAAAACCCCGCTAACGGCGGTACCCCCGCGAGCGATAGTAAAAATACGGTCAGCATGAATGCGGTGAAAGGATTCTTTTTGGAGAGTCCCGCATAATCTTCTATTGCGTCACTTCCTATAGAGTTTGAAACCAGAATAATACATCCAAAGGCGCCTAAGTTCATGAGAGCGTAGGCAAGGATATAATACATGACGCCTTCCATCCCCGACGCGGTTCCGACAACAAAGCCTATGAGTATATATCCGGCCTGAGCTATGGATGAGTATGCCAGCATGCGTTTTATGTTGCTTTGAGAAATAGCTATGACATTTCCGATGGTCATGGTAAAAATCGATATGAGCATGACCAGGCCCGACCAGTTGGCGTATAGGGGAAGAAAATTTTCCGTAAATATGCGCAACAGTATGGCAAAACCTGCGGCCTTCGGCCCGGCAGAAATGAACGCAGTGACAGCCGTAGGCGCTCCTTGATATGCGTCTGGCGCCCACATATGGAACGGCACGAGCGCGCATTTGAAACTGATGCCTGCCAATATTAGTATAAGCAGAATTAATGCGACAAAAATGTTCACTTGCCCTGCTTTCAAGGCGCTTGAAATCAGAGACAGGTCTGTAGTGCCGAATAATCCATAGGCCAAAGAAATACCGTAAAGCATTATGCCTGTTGAAAGAGCGCCGAACAGGAAATATTTCAAAGCTCCCTCGCTTGATAAAGGGTCGTGTTTAAGGAACGCGACCAGGATGTATGAAATTAACGAAAGCATCTCAAGTGATATGTAGATCATGAGCAGGTTATTTGACGAAACCGCCAGAAGGAGCGCGATAGCGGCGTTTAGAAGAAGAAAATAATATTCTCCCATGGATTCTTCTTTTAACGCCTTATAACCCATCGAGATCAGGATTACGATGCCGGTGACGAATAAGCATATCTCTTTAAAAAATAGAGAGAATGAATCGTTGGTGAGCATGTCAAAAAAGATGACCGGATTCGTTTTATGGCTTTGCGGCAGGCATAATGACGCGGCTACAACCGCTAAAAGGGCAAGTGCTCCCAGTATATGCTTATTTCTGATGAATAATGAAGAGATCAGAATTGTAATCGAAAATCCAAGCAGTATGATCTCCGGAGCGATAAATCTTATATTTTCAATGATGGTCAAAATATCAATCCCCCGAGTTTTTGTATGAGTGAGTTGACAGATACAAGCTGGTATTTAAGCGCTAATAAAGGATATACGCCTATCGCTATTGTGATTATCGCAAGGGGTATCAATGTAAAAAGCTCGCGTTTATTTATATCAAGAATGGCCGCCCATTTTTGATTTAAAGGCCCAAGAAGCACTCTCTGGATCATATATAAGAAATATCCCGCGGTTATGATTAATCCTAAGACGGAAACAATAGTTATTATTTTGAATACAGGATATGCTCCCATAAGCGCCATGAATTCACTTACGAACCCGCTTAAGCCGGGAAGGCCCAGCGATGCGAGCGTGAATACGGTCAGTATCCCGCCATAGACAGGCATCTTCACGCCAAGCCCCCCGAATTTATCAAGCTCTCTTGTATGCGCGCGATCATAAAGCACGCCGACCAGGAAGAACATCCCGCCTGTTATTATTCCGTGATTGAACATTTCAAGAAGAGCGCCGTTAAGCCCGGTTACAGACATGCTGGCCAGGCCGAGCATTACAAATCCCATGTGGCTTACAGATGAATAAGCGACCATTTTTTTAAAATCTGTCTGTGCCATTGCCACGAACGCTCCGTAAACTATGTTTATTACACCGACGATAGCAAATGGCAGCGCAAAATAATGCGCTGCGTCCCTTAATAACGGAAAACTTATTCTGAAGAAACCATACCCTCCCATCTTAAGCAAAACACCGGCCAGTAAAACGCTTATAGGGGTCGGCGCTTCGACGTGCGCGTCAGGAAGCCATGTGTGGAAGGGGAAGGCCGGGACTTTTACCGCGAACCCGAGATAAAAAGCTATGAATATTATGATCTGCATACCCAGCGTCAAGGCATTTCCCGTTTTACCGAGTTCCAATATATTGAAAGTATGCGGCGCGGACATGAAGTAGAGCGCAAGTATACCCAGAAGCATGAAGACCGAGCCTGCCAGGGTATATATAAAGAACTTTATGGCAGCGTATTCTTTTCTCGGGCCGCCCCAGATGCCTATCAAAAAATACATCGGGACCAATACTATTTCCCATAGGACATAGAATAGGACAAGGTCGAGCGCGGCAAATGTGCCGAGCATGCCGGTTGAGAGCAGTAGATATAAGAAGAAATATTCCTTCTGCCGTGTATCTATGCCGTAAGATCCTATGCACGCCAGGAAACTCAATAAAGTCGTCAGGACTATAAGGCCGATACTTAAGCCGTCTACGCCGAGGTGATAGAATACATTTATCGACGGGATCCAGCTTGCGATCTCCTCAAATTGCATTGCGCTGCTTGAGTGGTTAAACTTCAGCAATAAAAGGACGGAGAGTATAAAAGAAATAGCGGTGGCAGCCGTGGCGATCGTTTTTATCAATACTATATTTCTTTTGGGAGCGAAAAGTATTAATATGCCGCCAACCAGCGGCAAAAATACAATATAAGACAAAATCGGGAAATGCATCTTTATCCTCCTATTAATTTAACAAAAATAATAAGCGCCAGGCAGAAGAACGCTATGAGTAAATACGTCTGGATATAACCCGTTTGAATCCGCCGCAATGTGGCTGAAAATAATCCCACGACATTCGCAGTCATATTTACCGCGCCGTCCACTATATAACGGTCTATCCAGGCTTTTATCTTACTTAAGATAACAGCCACCCGGGCAGTCCCATTAACGGCGCCATCTATTATGCCCAGATCGAATTTAGACGCAAGGCGGGCCAGGCGGACAGCCGGTTTAATAAATATAAATTCATAAATTTCATCGATATAATATTTGTTATATAAGAGGTTATACAGGGGCGCGAATTTATTTCGTATTCCAAGCGGCAATATTTTGTTCTTCATTATATAGAATAGATACGCTGTCCCTATGCCTAACGATGCCGCAAGAGTAGAAAGAAGCATGACGAGATAATTCGGGGCGAGGCTCTCGGAATTCTCGGATAGGCCGGGATGGATAAAGGCCTGAAACGCATTATGCATAAAAGGGGACCCCACGAAGCCTATAAATATAGCAAATATCGCCAGTATAGACAGTGGGATGGTCATTACTTTCGGAGATTCATGAGGGTGGAGTTCCGACCGCGGTTTTCCGAATAGGACCAAAAATATAAGCCTGAACATGTAAAATGCCGTCAAAAGGCTCGTTATCATCGCTATTGCAAAAAGATAAGGATGTCCGCTATGCAAGGCCTCGGACAGTATCTCGTCTTTTGACCAGAATCCGGAGAATGGCGGCACGCCTGAAATTGCGAGACTCGCTATTACAAAAGTCATGCCCGTAATCTTCATCTTTTGAAATATGCCGCCCATCTGGCGTATATCCTGAGTATGTATAGAATGTATTACGCTGCCGGCGCATAGGAAGAGAAGAGCCTTAAAAAAGGCGTGCGTCATGAGATGGAATGTTCCCGCGGAATATCCGCCCACACCCAGGCCTATCATCATGAACCCCAGCTGGCTTATGGTCGAATACGCAAGTATACGTTTTATGTCATTATTTACAGTCGCGATGGTGGCGGCAAAGATAGCCGTAGTCGCGCCGATATACGCCACCCAGATCAGCGCCGGCTGATGCGCCAAAAATAATACAAAGCATCTGGCGACCAGATACACTCCTGCGGCGACCATTGTCGCTGCGTGGATCAGTGCCGAGACAGGTGTGGGACCCTCCATGGCGTCAGGCAGCCATACATGAAGCGGAACCTGTGCGGATTTTCCTATAGCGCCGCAGAATATCAGTAACGCCGCCGCAGTGAATAATGGGCTGTGGTCGGTTATGCCGGCCAGTCCGCTGAAATGTACCGTGTGAGCCGAGAAGAATAGGATAAATACGCCGATCAAAAGGCCGGCATCTCCTATCCTCGTAGTTACGAATGCCTTCATGCCTGCTTTCGCGGCAGATGTTTTTTCGAACCAGAATGAGATTAATAGGTACGAGCAGAGCCCTACTCCTTCCCAGAATATCAGAAGCGTAATAAAGTTGTCGGCGAGAAGAAGCCCGAGCATCGAACTCATAAAAAGCGACATATAGGCGAAGAATCTGGAAAAACGCGGATCATCCTTCATGTAGCCTATAGAATATATCTGGATAAGCGTTCCGATGATAGTCACAACAAGAAGCATCATACAGGTTAACGGGTCGACTATTACGCCGACATTTAATGACGTGGCGCCGAATACGATCCACTTAAATAGGGTATACGAGCCATGGCCCTTAAGTAATAAGGCAAACGTATAAATGGAAAGGCACAAAGAGATGCCACAGGCAAGGATCGACACAATCGCGCTTATCTTTTTAATCTTCCGACCGAAAAAGATATTTATCACAAATGCTAAAAAAGGGAAAACCGGTATTAGGTGCGCTATGTTTACCATTTCATTAAATTTAGTTTATTTACCAATATAGTCTTCACATTTCTGTATATCGAGATCACCAAACCCAGACCGACTACGGCCGAAGCAGCGGCAATAGCTATTACGAAAAGGGCAAATATCTGGCCCAAACCGTCGTTTGACCCCAAAAATTTATTGAACATTATCAGGTTTATATTAGCCGCGTTTAATATCAATTCGATAGACATTAAAATCCCGATGGCATTCCTGCGTGTTAAGATTCCGAATATACCTATTGAAAACAGTGCCGCGCTCAAGATCAAAAAATGGCTCTGGCAGATCATCTCTTCCCCTGCCTTCCGATGACTATGGCCCCGACAAGTGCCGCCAGCGAGATCAAAGATATGACTTCAAATGGCAGGACATATTTTGACATCAGAAGTTTTCCCAACTGCGGAAGGCCCAAAGGCGCCGTCTCCTGCCCGACGGCATGCCAGGCAGCCCTGGCTGTCACTTTAATAAGTATAAAAAATATTGCCAGTGATGCTAACGCGGGAATCCATATGCGCCGGATCATTTCACGCATAGAGCCGGTATCGCCTTGCGCGGTCAGCATTATTGTAAAGATGAATAATGTTACTATGGCGCCTACATAGATCAGGATCTGCACGATAGCCAGGAATTCCGCGTCTAAATATAAGTAGACGCACGCTATGCCTATCAGCGTGAGGGCAAGATATATAGCGCTATGGAATATGTTACGGCTCATCACGACTAAAGCTGCGAATAGTAACGTGCCGCAAGCGATTGTATAGAATGTCGCTTTGATCACTATGTCTTGAGGAATGCCGGTATTATTTAACAGTTGGATTAATCCACTCACTATACTTCTCCGGATCTAACAGGTCTATATATAATTTATTACGGTCGTATACGCTTATCTCATATATCTTATTCATGTATACCGCGCTCGTCGGGCATACCTGCTGGCACAGCCCGCAAAAACAGCAAAGTTCCATGTTGTATTTAAACGTCTCAAGAGATTTTTTCTTATCTGCCTCTTTATGGGTAATGGCAAGGCACGCTGTCGGGCATATCTTTACGCATTGGTTGCAGACGATGCATTTTTCACGGCGCAAGTCCACCAGCCCTCTGAATCGTTCTGTCATAGGCTGTTTTTGCGTCGGATACTGGAGCGTTATCGCGGGCCTTAAGTGGTACTTTAGCGTAATTGCAAGCCCCTTTACGAGGCTCCACGCGCCGCCGATAACATTTTTCAAAAAATTTATCGTTTTAATAATAACCATCCTGATACCGCCAGATTAATAAACGCAACTGGTGTTAAAACTTTCCACGCGAATGCCATCAATTGGTCCACCCTTACACGCGGGAATGTCCACCTGACCCACATCCAGATAAATATGAGAGCGTATGTCTTGATCAGAAACCACGCCACAGGCGGTAATATCGGACCTTGCCAACCTCCGAAGAAGAGCGTGGTCGCGATTGCCGCTATAATGAAAAGGCTCGTGTATTCCCCCACGAAGAACATGGCGAATTTCATTCCCGAATATTCCGTATGAAATCCCGCGACGAGCTCCGATTCGGCCTCGGGTATGTCGAAGGGGGCCCTATTTACTTCGGCAGTAGCGGCTATAGTATAGATTACGAAGGCCAATATCATGTCCGGGTGGAATATATACCAGCACTTTTCCTGCGCCTCGACTATTTTTTGCATCGAAAACGAATTAGCGTGCATTGCTACGATGACCACCGATAGTATCATCGGGACCTCATAGCTTATTATTTGCGCCGCTGACCTCATGCCGCCGAGCAGGGAATATTTATTATTAGAACCCCAGCCCGCCATGAATATCCCGATCACGCATATAGAAGAGATAGCCATCATGTAAAGGATGCCGACATTTAAATCCTTCGGAATAAGGGTTCTGCCGAATGGTATTGTTACGAAGGCCATGACCGTGGGGACCACGACAAAGAACGGCGCCAGCCACCACACCAATTTATCCGCTTCGGCGGGCCTTATATCTTCTTTGAGTAAAAGTTTAACCGCGTCCGCAATCGACTGTAAAACGCCGTGCCATCCGACGCGCATAGGCCCGAATCTGGATTGTATATGGGCCGATATTTTTCTTTCCCACCAGATAAGGAACATGGCGGACGCCGCGATGAAGCCGAGCACCGCGAACCCTGTCGCCAGCATTAGTATAAAGGTAAGCATGGTTAACATTATCTGTCTATCTCTCCCATGATGATATCGAGGCTGCCCAAGACGCAGACGATGTCAGCTATTTTTAATCCGCTTATTAATTCCGGCAAGACAGCCAGATTGGAAAAGGAAGGGCTCCTTATCTTTAATCTGTATGGATACATAGATCCATCGCTTACAATGAAAAAACCCAATTCGCCTCGCGGATTTTCCGTCCTCATATATGCTTCGCCCGCGGCCGGTTTATGGATGCGTCCTGCCTTTGCGGTAGGGTCACCTTCCGGCAGCGCTTCGATGGCCTGTTCGATGATCCTCAAGCTCTGGCGTATCTCCTCTATCCTCACCTTGTATCTATCCCAGGCGTCGCCGTTTTCTCCTACGGGTATATCAAATTTGAACTTATCATATACAAGATACGGCTCGTCCCGTCTTAAGTCCCATTTTACGCCGGACGCGCGCAGATTAGGCCCGGTTACGCTGTAATTTATCGCAAGGTCTTTAGGAAGCACACCTATGTGTTTGGATCTGGCGAGAAATATCGTATTGTAGGTAAGGAGCCAATCATAGTCATCGACTTTTGACCGCATATATTTGATGAATTTCTTTATATCTTCATCTATGCCTTTAGGAAGATCGAACTGAACCCCGCCTACGCGCGTATAGTTATAGGTAAGGCGGTTTCCGCATATCTTGTCAAATATATCTACTATCTTTTCGCGCTCACGGAAACAATAGAATAAGGGGGTCGCGAAAGCTCCCAGGTCCTGGGCAAAAGTGCCGACCGCGAGCAGATGGCTTGCGATCCTGTTGAGTTCGGCTATAATGACACGTATATATTTTGCGCGCTGTGGGATCTCCAATTTCATCAGTTTTTCAACGGCCATTACATAGGCAAGGTTATTATTCATGGATGCGACATAGTCAAGCCTGTCTGTAAATGGGATGAACTGCGTATAGGTGCGGTTTTCGGCTATTTTTTCCATGGAGCGGTGCAGATAACCGATGTGAGTGGTGCAGCCTTTGATCATCTCCCCGTCCAGTTTCAATTCAAGCGAAAGGACGCCGTGCGTGGAGGGATGCTGGGGTCCCATATTGATAAGGAACTCCTCGGTGCATATATCTTTTGTCTGTATCGTATCCATAGGCTTAATTATAATCTTGGCTTTGCGATGAATTCCGGATTGGAATAATTTTTTCGCAGAGGATATTCTTTCCAGTCATAGGGATTAAGTATCCGGCGAAGGTCCGGGTGGTTTAAAAAATTGACTCCGAACAGGTCGTATACCTCGCGCTCCAGCCAGTTGGCCGATTTCCAGATCCCTGTTAAGCTGCCAACATGCAGATCATCATAAGTTAAATATATTTTAAGACTTATAGCATGATGCTCGCGGATGGAATAGAGGGTATAATTTAACTCTATCTTTTCTTTTGTGTCTATCGCGGTTATGCAATGAAGATTATCAAAGGCAAGCTTGCCGCTTTTTAAATATTGCGCCACATCCAAAAGCGATTCTTTGGATATAACGATAGAACCGCTTACCGGCCCTTCTAAAGCGTCCGGAAATTTATTTATAATAGCTGCGGATATTTCACTTGAGAGCATCTTTCTCTTTCCTTATTTTTTCCTGTAGTTTCATTATCCCGAAGAGCAGATTTTCAGGGCGGGGAGGGCAGCCGGGTATATATACATCTACCGGTATACCGAGGGCATCCGTGCCCTTCGTAACAGAATAGGTGTCATAGTAGAATATGCCTCCCGATATGGCGCAATTTCCCATGGCAATAACATATTTAGGTTCAGGCATCTGCGCGTAGAGACGCTTGATACAATCGTTCATCTTGACGCATATTGTACCTGCTACTACCATGACATCGCACTGCCTTGGGCTCGCGCGGAATACTCCCGCGCCGAACCTGTCTATATCGAAACGTGAAGCGCCTGTAGCTATCATCTCTATGGCGCAGCAGGCCAGCCCGAACGTCATCGGCCACAAGGAAGAGGCCTTGCCCCACTTTAAAAGACTCTCGCTCGTTGTGAGAAATAATCCGCCTCCGGGCATCTTATTTATCAGTTTTGCTGCCGGTATTTTTTCGATTACTGCCATTCGAAAACTCCTTTTTTCCAGGCGTATATCAATCCGAATACAAGTATAGCTATAAATATCATCATTTCAATGTATGAAACTATCCCGAGGTCCCGGAATACGGTAGCCCAGGGGACTAAAAACAAGACCTCTATGTCGAATATTACGAATAAGAGGGCGACAAGATAGTAACTGACGTTAAA
Organism: Candidatus Omnitrophota bacterium; assembly: GCA_030695905.1. Lineage (NCBI taxonomy): Bacteria > Pseudomonadati > Candidatus Omnitrophota > Candidatus Omnitrophota bacterium. The sequence continues at coordinate 47,340 of JAUYOL010000015.1, forward strand.
TTGCACCCTCGCGCACCCTTTTAATACCTCGCCGCATTCGTAGGTAGCGTTTTTTTCGGGGCTCGGCGCCCGCGGACGGAGCAGCCATGACACAATAAACGCGCCCGCCACGAATACGATCCCTAAAATGAAAAAAAGGCCTACAATGCCGTAATTTCCGATAATCATATTTAAATATTATATCCATTATCGTTTTATATGCAAGTATTAAAATTAGCCACCATTTTTATTGCGAAATTGGTTTGAGTGTAATATAATCTATAGCCTATTTAATATGGCTACCACGTGGGATAATAAAGACCTTTTCTGTAGTGATCTCCCTACTAAATTCCAGCCCGGCATAGGCAGGATTTTAGTAACAGGCGCTTCCGGATATATAGGTGGAAGGCTGGTTCCGGAACTTCTGGGAAGAGGGTATAAGGTTCGCGCCATGGTGCGCAGCGCGCCGGATACTTACAGGACGCTTTGGCCACATGCGGAAGTGGCGGTAGCAGATGTGCAGAATATCGATAGTTTAAGAGCGGCGCTTGATAACATAGATACGGCTTATTACCTGATTCATTCGCTGCGCCTTGGTCCTAAGAGATTCGCGCAGGCCGATATAAATGCGGCCAGGAATTTCAGTAAAGTAGCCGAAGAGAAACACGTCAGCAGGATTATCTACCTCGGCGGCCTTGGCGATGTCCGTAGCTCCCTATCGTCTCATTTACGCAGCCGAGCCGAAGTAGCCAGAGAAATCAGGCGCAGGAAGACTCCGGTAACGGTTCTCCGGGCGGCGATAATTGTCGGAAGCGGAAGCGCCTCATATGAGATCATTCAGCATCTGGTAAGGGAGCTTCCGATAATTTTTATTCCGCGCTGGGCAAAAAACAGATGCCAGCCGATAGCCGTACGAGATATTATAAAGTATCTTGTGGGTGTATTAGAGACTCCGGAAACGTCCGGCCAGTCTTTTGATATAGGCGGCAAGGATGTTCTGACATACGAAATGATGCTCAAGACACTGGCAGAGATACGCCGCAAAAAGATCTTTTTTATACCCGTACCGTTTTCCAGTATCCGATTTTATGCCTATGGCGCGAGTCTTCTAACGCCGGTTCCGGAAGCGATTACTTCGTGCCTGATGGAGGGGTTAAAGAACGAAGTTATCTGCCAGGATAATAGCATAAGAGGGCTTATACCGTTTGAGCCGCTTTCGTATAAAGAGGCGATAATAAGGGCCATGTCCCGGGAAGAGCAAGATAAGGTATATACGAGATGGTCCGATGCCTCTACGCCGGCCTACGAATTGGCATTGAAACTCGACGAACTTAAGGGCATGCCTACCTACACTGCCAGCGACTCGATCACGACAGCAAAAGACGCCTCCCGGTTATTCGGGTCTATATGCAGGATAGGAGGAAAAGAAGGGTGGTTTCACAGTAACTGGTTGTGGCGCTTAAGGGGAGGCATAGACCGCGTTTTGCTTGGAGTAGGTTCTGCCCGCGGGAGGAGATCCGATTCGAGCCTAAAGATCAACGATGTAATAGACTTTTGGCGCATAGAAGACTTGCAGGAAAATAGACGGCTTCTGCTGCGCGCCGAGATGCGCCTGCCGGGGAAAGCATGGTTAGAGTTCAACATTAAAGAAGATGGTCCAGATAGGGTGTTGAATGTCACAGCGTACTACGACACACATAGCCTTTTTGGCAGGATATACTGGTACATGTGCCTGCCTTTGCACCATTTTATTTTTCATAATTTGATCAAAGAAATAGAGAAAAGGAGTTAGATGTGAATTTTAAGATCTGGTTAAAAGCTGTACGAATACCGTTTTTTACAGCGACAGTAATACCCGTGCTTTTCGGATATTTATTGGCATGGCGTGACGGGCATAGTTTTATATGGCACCGTTTTCTTCTCACGCTTTTCGGTGCAATATTCATTCATGCCGGTACTAATCTGGCAAATGATTATTTTGACTATCTTGCGGGTTGTGACGAAGCCAACCCTACGCCAACGCCGTTCAGCGGAGGGAGCAGAGTGATCCAAAATGGTCAAATCATGCCTAAGAAAATATTATACGCTTCTTTGCTATTTTTCATCCTGGGTTCCGGAATAGGCCTTTACCTTAATTATATATGCGGCGGGAATGTCATCCTTGTTTTAGGCGCAATAGGTGTTTTCTTTGGATTCTTTTACAGCGCCCGTCCGTTCAAGATAGGGTATGGCGGTTTCGGCGAACTCGCCACAGGCATAGGATTCGGGCCGCTTATGGTAATGGGCGCGTATTATGTGGGAGCGCAGCAGTTAACCTTCAGGATATTTTTTGCCTCCATGCCGATCGGTATCCTGATCGCCCTGGTGTTATTTATAAACGAATTTCCTGATTATATAGGGGATAAGGCGGTAGGAAAACGTACGTGGGTCGTGATTTTAGGCAAAAAGAACGCGATTTTTATTTATTATATACTGCTTGCGGCAGTATATGTTATAATAACAGCCTTAGCGTTGGCTAAATCTTTACCGTACACCTGCCTTATAGCGGTCCTTAGCTTACCGGTAGCATTCAAGGCGTTCACGGTATCCAGAAATAATTATGAAAAGATTCATGAGTTATTGCCGGTTAATGCGGCTACGATAGGGCTGCATTCAATGATAGGCATACTGCTATGTGCCGGGATAGCGATAGATAAGATTTTTGTACCCTGGAGATAAAATATGCAGTTAAAAGAAATTTATAGCCCCATCAGGAATGAGTTGACCGAGATCGAGCGGCTGATCAGGTTTAACATCGAAAACAGCCCGACCGCGTCGATAGTGAAGATAGGAGGATATCTTCTGCGCTCGGGAGGCAAAAGGCTCCGGCCGGCCCTGGTGACTTTATCCGCAAGGGCCACTTTGGAAGGCGATGTTTCGGCGTCTTCAAAACAGGTGCTAAATATAGCTTCAGCGGTTGAATTAATACATCTGGCGTCGTTGTTACATGACGACGTGATAGATCATTCAAAGATACGCCATAATAAGCCTACGGTTAATGCCAAATGGGGCGAGGATGTGGCAATTGTCCTGGGCGACTATCTCTATTCAATAGGCTTTGACCTGATATCGTCCTGCAGAAACCCGGATGTCCTTGACTGTATAAGCCGGTCTACTCGCATGATGTGCGAGGGTGAGCTTACGCAGGTTTGCGAAAGGGACAATCTCGACATATTGAAAGAACGGTACATAACTATAGTGAAGAATAAAACAGCCAATCTGTTCGCGGCATGTTGTCAGGCCGGCGTACTGGCTGTCGGCAGACACACCGCGCTGGGTATGCTAAAAGAATATGGGCTGAATTTCGGGATAGCGTTCCAGATCGTAGATGATTCGCTCGACCTGATCGGTGAAATAAAGGATCTGGGGAAAGTCCCGGGCGCTGATTTTAAGATGGGCGAGTTGACCATGCCTATATTGAACCTGCTTTCTGAAACCGAAGATAAAAGATTGGTCCGTAAACTCATTGCGCAGAAAGACAGCAAAAGGGCATTCAAAGATATAAGGAAGATGTTTATCAATTCCGGCGCGCTTACAAAGACGATAGACGATGTCCATCTCTACGCCGAAAAGGCGAAGAAGAGCCTGCGCGGATTAGCGGATTCTTCGTTCAAGCACAGCCTGTGCGCCCTGGCCGATTTTGCTGTTGATAGGATAAAGGCATGATAAGATGGCCAAATATTATCCCATAAATCTGTGCCTGAAAAATAAAAAATGTCTGGTAATAGGCGCCGGCGTAGTAGCCGAGCGCAAGATAAGACGGCTCCTGGGAAGCGGAGCTCTTGTTTCGGTAGTAAGTCCCGTTAGCACCCCCGCTTTAAAGGCTTTATGGAAAAAGAAAAAGATCGTATTTAAAAATAGGAAATTCGACTTAAGGGATCTATCTGGAGCATACATGGTAATTGCCGCCACAACCGATAGATCAGTAAACTCTGCCGCATCCTCCTATTGCCTCAAAAATAATATTTTAGTCAATGTTGTAGATTCCCCTGAAGAATGCAGTTTTATTCTGCCTTCTGTAATAAGAAGAGGGGCCTTGACTATAAGCATATCTACGGACGGTGTAAGCCCGGCATTGTCAAAGAAGATCCGCCAGGATCTTGATAAAGTGTTTGGCCCTGAATACGCCGACTATCTACGTATAATGAAAGATCTCCGGCCCAAGGTGCGGGAAAAAATAAAAAATATGAAATCCAGAAAATGTTTTTTTAAAGAAACGCTTAAAGGGCAAATATTCGATCTTCTCAGGCAGAAGAAGGTGCGGCAGGTCAAAATAAAGCTGGAGCGTATTTTAAAAAATGCAAAGGTATCTTAATCTTCATATAGCGGCCGCTTATATTAGTTACATCATATTTTTTGTGGCTTCGGTAGCCGCGGTATTATATATCATACAGGACAACGCCATAAAGAATAAGCGGACAGCCGTTATCTTCAGCCGGCTACCGAGCCTATCTTTTTTAGACAAGCTTAACTACAGGAGCATAAGTTTAGCGTTTCCCATACTTACGCTCTCGATTTTCTGCGGATTTCTTTGGTCCGAGAATATCCACGGTATCTGCTGGTGGGGTTATAATTCCCGCCAGTTCTATTCTCTTGTCCTTTGGCTGATCTATGCCCTTATCCTGCATGTAAGATTATCTGCTAAGGTGCGGGGCCGAAAAGTGGCTCTGCTGTCTATTTTAGCTTTTTTTATAATAATTCTCAGTTTATTCGGTACCTGCCCGTAGTTCGGAGAAATATATATGGATTTAGTGGTTATTGGCATAAATCATAAAACCGCCCCTGTTGAGATAAGGGAGAAATTTTCTTTCTCTGCCAGGAATATTACCGAGGCGAATCGTTTGCTTAAGGAAAGTGCTATTTTGGAAGAGAGCCTTATCTTGTCTACGTGCAACCGCATGGAGATATACGCTCTTGCGCTCCGGGATAAAGACTATGTGGGTTGCATAAAGAGCTTTCTGGGCCGGATCCATAATATTGATGTATCGGATTATGAGGATAGAATTTATATTTATAAAGGTAAAAAAGCGGTAGAGCATTTATTCGGAGTTACCGCGGGCCTTGATTCTATGGTTATCGGGGAGATGGAGATATCAGGCCAGGTTAAGAATGCCTATAAGGATGCCAGAGAAGGAAAAACTACAGGCAAGATATTGAACAGATTGTTTGAAAAAGCCCTTAATACCGCAAAGAAGATAAGAACTGAAACATCTATCGGGCGGGGGGCTGTTTCCGTGAGTTCAGCTGCGGCTATGCTTGCGAAAAAAATATTGGGTGACCTGAAGGATAAAACGGCGATGATTGTAGGTGCCGGCGCCGTCGGTGAACAACTGATCGTGTATTTGAAAAAAAACGGCATAGGTTCTATCCTGGTCGCGAACCGTACTTTGGAAAAGGCGCAAAGTCTCGCCCAAAAGTTCGACGCCACTGCTGTCGCATTCAATGATTTCAGCGAGAGATTGATCGATGTGGAGATAGTGGTCGCTTCCACCGGCGCCCCGCATTGTATCATACGCAAAGACGATATAGCGGCTCTGATGCCGAAAAGAAAACAGAGGCCGCTTTTCATCATCGACCTTGCGGTTCCGCGTGATGTGGAGTCCCAGGTTAACACCATAGACAATTCGTACCTTTATGATATAGACGATCTGCAACGGATAGTTGATGATAATATAAGCTTAAGGAAAAATGAGCTGGATAACTGTTCCAGGGTCATCGGCAATGCGGCAGATGTCTTCATAGGGTGGATGGCGAGGGAGAACATAAGGCATGAGTATAGCGGAAAATAAACGTTTTATTATAGGATCGCGATCGAGCAAACTAGCCCTGACGCAGACCAGATACGTCATGGATAAACTGAAAAAATTTCACCCCTCGCCTAATTTTGAGATAAAGACCATAAAGACGGCGGGGGATAAGATACCGGATGTGGCTTTAAGTAAGATCGCCGACAAGGGGTTTTTCACTAAAGAGATCGAGGAAGCGTTATTGAGGCGCGAGATCGACCTTGCTGTGCACAGCATGAAAGATTTGCCGACGGAATTGTCGCCACACCTAAAGATTGCCGCGGTCACAAAAAGGGAAGATCCGCGCGATGTGCTGGTTTCAAGGGAAGGATTTACTTTAAAGACACTGCCTCAAGGTTCCAGGGTGGGGACTAGTAGTCTGCGTCGTAGCGCTCAACTGCTATATATAAGAAAAGACCTGAAGATTATGGATCTGCGCGGGAATCTGGATACGCGGATAAATAAATTAGATCGCGGCATATATGACGCGATAATACTTGCCTATGCCGGCATAAAACGGCTGGGGCTTACGGTAAAGCTCTCGGCTATATCTACGCAAGAGATGTTGCCGCAGGCAGGCCAGGGCGCATTGGCCATCGAGGCGCATGAGGATAATCACGAAGTCATTAATATGGCCAAGGCGTTAGACGATGCAGATTACCATTTGGCCATCGACGCGGAGAGGGCTGTACTCTCAGGCCTGGGAGGCGGTTGCCAGGTGCCGATAGGAGTATATGCCGCAGTAGAAGGTGATATCCTACATGTAACAGCGGGCGTATTTTCACTTGATGGTAAAATGGCCGTAAGGGATGAAATTTCGGGAAAGAAAATCAATGCTCAGGCCTTAGGCCGGCAATTAGCCGAAAGAGTCCTGGAGAAAAATGGCGCACAGCAGATTCTTCGGGATTTCAGTAAAGGTATGAGGTGATATCAATGTTGAGGTCAACAGTATTTCTTGTCGGTGCAGGCCCGGGTGACGAAAAGTTGATAACTGTCAGGGGTCGAGAACTGGTAGGCCGGGCCGATTGTATTATTTATGATAACTTGGTTAATGCTCAAATTTTAAAGAACGCGAAATTTGGCTGTAAGATTATATATGTTGGCAAGAAAGCGAGCGCGCACACATTATCGCAAGATAATATAAATAAACTTCTGGTAAAAGAGGCAAGGCGGTATTGCAATGTAGTTCGCCTTAAAGGCGGAGACCCGTTTATATTCGGAAGGGGTGCCGAAGAGGCGGTATATTTAAGGAAGAAAGGAATAGATTTCCAAATTGTTCCGGGAGTCACCAGCGCAATAGCGGTTCCTGCCTATGCAGGCATCCCCCTTACAGAAAGAAGCATGACCTCGACGGTAGGTTTTATCACAGGACACGAAGACCCCACTAAGCCGGACTCGGGGGTAGACTGGAACGCATTGACAAAAGCGCTGGGTACGATGGTATTCTTGATGGGCGCGGGCAACCTTGGACTGATAGTAAAAAGGTTGATCGCAAGCGGTAAGCCTGTAGATACTCCGGTCGCCGTGATAAGGTGGGGTACTACGGCAAAACAGAAGACGGTGGCCGGTGTTTTAAGCAACATAGTCAGCCTGTCGCGAAAAAATAAAATATCACCGCCAGCCATAATAGTCGTCGGCAAGACTGTGGAGTTGAGAAAGGAATTGAATTGGTTCGAGAAGAGGCCTCTTTTTGCAAAAAGGGTGATCGTCACCCGTACGCGAGAGCAGGTCAGCGAACTTTCGTGTAAACTCCGGGATCTGGGGGCTGAAGTTATCGAGATACCTACAATCAAGACCGTATCGCTTAAATCCGATACGTTGTTAAGAAAAGCTTTTTCATCTGGGAAATACGACTGGGTATTCTTCACAAGTCAGAACGGCGTATATGAATTCGACGGATTTTTAAATAGATCCGGCAAAGACTGCCGAATGCTGTGCGAGGCGAAGATATGTGCCATAGGTTCCCAGACTGCGAAGGCATTACGCGGTATCGGCATAAGGCCCGATTACACACCACCGGAATTTACCGCGGAATCTATAGTGGAACATTTTAAAAAGATGCGTTGTCCGGGCCGAGCCCTTATTCTGCATGCTAAAAAAGCGCGCGAGGTGCTGCCGGAGGGCCTTAAAAGATCAGGATTTAAGGTAATGGCAATAGATTTGTACGATACGGTTGTGGCAAAGGAAAGTTCCATCGCCCTGAATCAGGCGTTGGCCGAATATGTAGATATCATCACATTTACCAGTTCGTCAACGGTTGAGAATTTTATTAAACTTGCCGGGAAAGATTACAAGCGTAAACTTTCCGGAGTAAAACTTGTTTCAATAGGGCCTGTCACATCAGACACGTTAAAAAAGTTCGGTTTAAAACCAGGCGCGCAGGCCAAGGTCCATACCATAGACGGGCTTGTAAAGGTATTAGTGGAGTAAAAACTAAAATGATAAATTGTACGAGATTGCTTTCTGGTAAAAAAGGTTTTTATGACGAGATCCGTTATGCTAAGGGTAAGCCCGCGGACACTAACCGGCCGATAGTGGTATGGAATACCACCAAAAGCTGTAATTTACAGTGTGTCCATTGTTATTTTGATGCTCACGCAAAGAAAGACAAAGGCGAACTTACGACTGAACAAGCAAGGACCATGATCGACGATATTGCGGCCTTCGGCGCGCCCGTATTCTTATTCTCCGGCGGGGAACCTTTTATGCGCGAGGACCTGTTTGACCTCGGCAAGTATGCGTTATCCAAAGGATTGCGCACGGTAATATCCACTAATGGTACTCTGATCACCAAAGATACCGCTAAAAGAATAAAGGATGCAGGATTTTCATATGTGGGCATCAGTCTGGACGGACTGGAGGCTGTGAATGACAAGTTCCGTAAAGCGCCGGGAGCTTTTAAGAAAACATTAGAAGGGATAAGGAACTGTCACTCATGCGGGGTGCGCGCGGGATTAAGGTTTACTATTAATAAGCATAGCTTCCGTGATATGGCCGGCATATTCGACCTGATCGAAAATGAAGGCATCAAACGAGCCTGTTTTTATCATCTGGTATATTCAGGCAGGGGAAGTGCAATGATAAAAGAAGACCTGACTAAGGAAGGGTCACGGGATGCCCTGGACCTTATCTTTGACAGGACTATAGACTTAAGCCGTAAAAGCGAAGATACGGAAATCCTTACTGTGGATAATCACGCGGACGGTGTCTATCTGTATCTGCGCCTGAAGAAAGAAGGCAAAAAGCGCGCGGACGAGACACTTGAGCTTCTAAAAATCAACGGAGGCAATAAATCAGGCATCGGTATCGCGGACATCGACAATCTTGGCTTTGTCCACCCAGATCAGTTTTGGAGGCATTATTCTCTGGGCAATGTAAGAGAAAGGAATTTCAGTGATATATGGTCCGATGAAAGTGATGCCTTACTGCATAATTTAAGGAATAGGCTTCATCTATTAAAGGGAAAGTGCGGCCGCTGTCACTTCCAGGATATCTGTGCCGGAAATTTTAGAGTAAGGGCAGAGGCGTTTTATGGCGATGTGTGGCAGGAGGATCCGGCCTGTTATTTGAGCGAAGAAGAGATATTGAGTGTAAGAGAGGATTAGCTTAGGATGGCCCAAAAGCGACCGAAGGAAACTCCCAAGAGGAGACAGAAAGTAGATCTAAGGTTAGTTGCGTGGGAATTGACACGCAGCTGCAACTTAGCCTGCAGTCATTGCCGGGCGTCAAGTAAGCATGGGCCGTATCCGGATGAATTGACCACCGAAGAATGTTTTAAGGTCATCGACGATATTGTTTCATTCAGTAAGCCCATTATCATTCTCACGGGCGGTGAGCCGTTATTAAGAAAAGATATTTTCGAGATCGCCGGATACGGGAAAAAGAAGGGGCTTACCATGGTGATGGCGCCTAACGGCACGCTCTTAACCGAAGAGAATGTCAAAAAAATAATTAGCTCGGGTGTAAAAAGGATCTCGGTCAGCCTGGACGGCCCTGATGCCGGCTCTCATGATAATTTGAGGCAGGTTCCCGGTGCCTTCAATACTGCCTGTGACGGAATAGCAAGAGCAAAAATAGCCGGTCTTGAATTTCAGATAAATACTACCGTCACCAAAAGAAATATAAAGCTGCTTCCCCGGATAATCAAATTGGCCAAAGACCTTGGAGCGAAGGCGCACCACATCTTTCTTCTTGTGCCAACGGGTCGGGCAAAAGAGATGGCCGAAGAAGAGTTGTCGGCATCGGAATATGAGGAAACGCTTAAATTGTTAGCGAGGGAGAAGAAGGGTTCTTCTTTGGAGATAAAGATAACCTGCGCTCCACACTTCAACCGCGTTTTGCTGCAGGAACACGCGGCCGCCGCGCCCAGCCTGTCCGGCAGGGGGTGCATGGGAGGGGTAAGTTTTTGTTTTATCTCGCATGTAGGCGACGCGCAGCCGTGCGGTTATCTTGAAATCAAATGCGGCAATATACGCAAACAAGCCTTTAAAGACATATGGCTTGAGTCCGAAGTATTTAATAATATCAGAGATTTCGGACAATATAAAGGTAAGTGCGGCGTCTGTGAATTTAAAGCCGTCTGCGGAGGATGCCGCGCCCGCGCTTATGCAAAATACAGTGATTATTTAAGAGAGGAACCTTATTGCACATATGAGCCAAAGTTTCCTGTCAAAAAATAGATTAAGCTTGCTGGACAGGCGCATCCTGAACCGACTTCAGGAAGATATTCCGTTTGTAGAAAAGCCTTGGGCATTGATAGCGCAAGAGCTCGGGATCAAGGAAGATCATCTTCTGGGGAGGGTCATTTTTTTTAAAGAGAAGGGCATAATCCGCAGGATAAGCGCGGTCTTCTCTCCGCGCAAAATTAATTTTACCTCTACCCTGGCAGCGGTAAAAGTTACTCCGGGCAATATCGGGAAGATAGCAAAGAAGATAAATTCCTACCATGAGGTTACCCATAATTACAGACGAACCGGTGAATACGATCTTTGGTTTACACTGGTGGCTAAGGATAAGAAGAGGATCACACACATCCTGCGCCGGCTTAAGATGGATAAAAATATCGAAACAATATCAGAGTTTCCAATGGTAAAATTATTTAAAATAGATGTAAAGTTCTACACCTGAAAGTATATCCGATGCCCTCGAAACTCGACAAAGTAATAATAGGTTTAATTTCACGGGACATGCCTTTAACAAAAAAGCCATTTAGGGATTTGGCCGCCTCACTTGGTATTGATGAGGGTCTTTTGCTCGAAAGGATACGATCGTTTAAAAAAAACGGGCTCATGCGCAAGTTCGCAGCGATCCTTAACCACAAAAAAATAGGTTTTCGGTATAATGCGATGGTGGTCTGGAATGTCCCGCAAAAATTTGTTGATAAGGCGGGCAGGGCAATGGCTTCATTTGACGAAGTAAGCCATTGTTATCAGAGGGAAAAAAGAAATGGCTGGAATTATAATTTGTATTCCATGATACATGGCAGGACCAAGGAAGAAGTTTTCAGCGCAGTTAAAAAAATATCTGTCAGATTAGGGGGAAATTTTGAGCATAAAGCCTTGTTTTCATTTAAAGAAGAAAAGAAGACGGGAGCCAAATATTTATAAATATTGCTTGACGTTTTTTAGAAATATGCTACAATTCTTTACAAAATAATTATGAAAAATTGGAATAGATATATATTTATCTTTTGCACAGCCGTGGTATTTGGAACAGCCGCCGTAAGTTATTGCGCCGCCCGATCAGAAGGTGATGCTGTCGAGCAGCCAGGCAAGATTGCCGGCGCGACATATGTGGGCATGGAAACATGCGCCATGTGTCATGAAAAGATAGCGAAAAATTTTAAGAGATCCGACCATGCGCGTATAGTCGTCGCTTCCAAAGCTAAGGAAGGGCAAGCGTGCGAGACTTGTCATGGGCCGGGCAGCCTGCATGCCGATGCCCAGACAAAGGCCGAGAAGCACGCCACCATAATTAATCCTAAGAAAACCCCCGAAACTTGTTATCAGTGTCATATGGATAAAAAAGCCTCTTTCAACCTGCAATATCACCATCCTGTGCCCGAAGGTAAAATGAGCTGTGCTGATTGCCACGATCCGCACGGAGAAGATGCCATCAGGCCGAACACAAATCGGTCTCTTTCACCCAAGAATGCCGTATGCGCCAAGTGTCATAAGGACCAGACGATGGTTTTTGCTTACGAACATGATGCGTTGAGAGAAGGCTGTACGACATGCCATGATGTGCATGGCTCGATAAATGATAAGATGCTTGTAGAAAGAGATGCTACCCTCTGCCTAAAGTGCCATTTCCAGGCGAATTTTCCTTCAACAGGTAATATTGGCAATCGAGGGCATGCGACTTCTGTAAATCGCGGTCCGTGCTGGAGTGGCGGTTGCCATACGGCAGTGCACGGTTCAAATTATAATGACCATCTCAGAATATAGTTAATATGAAGAAGAAAATAATATCGATAGTCTGTATAAATTTTACCTTACCTGTATTACTATGCTCTTCATTGGTTTATGCGGGCGTATCAGAAGCGGGCGGTAATGGCGTAATCTACCCTTCGGTATTATCGGTAGTTTCAGTCGGGGACAATGAAAAATTCCAGGAAGATCATTGGATGACGAACAATGTTCAGGGGGGCGTGTCCGATTACAACTATATCAACGAAGATCAACACGGCGGTTCTATTGTCGCCGACGGAAGGGTGGTCGCGGGCAATAACGACTATCTCTTTAATTTTGACTTAAAAAAAGAGGGGATAGGCAGCCTTATCTTCGATTTCAAACAGTTCAGGAAATATTATGACGGCACCGGAGGGTTTTTCTCTAACTTTGCGCCCACAGCTGCGTCTCGCTCAACTTATCTCGAGGCAGACAGAGCGCTTTTTCTGGATATAGGCAATTTTAAGATCGAAGGCACTCTTTCAAAAGAAGAGAACGCAAAATGTATCTTTTTATACGAGCGGGAGTATAGGCAGGGCACAAAGTCTTTGACAAGCTGGGGCAGTGTGGTCGAAGGCGGGACAACTCGAAATATATTGCCTACTTTCCTCGAAACCGATGAGATCGTGGATAAATTTGAGATGAAGATCGAGCATACCACACCAAGCGGTATAGAGGTATCTGCGGAACAAGGGTATGAGAAGGTAAGGGTTGCCAACCAGAAGGTCAATAACCGGACCTATAATCTGGGTACCGGAGTATTTTCAAGCATCAGGTATAAATACGAAAATCTGAACGCCGATATTTATACAACGATATTGCGCATATCTAAGGAGTTGAATGAAAGGGTCTTTTTGTCTATCGCCTTCCTGGAGGACTATAATGTCGGCAAGACAGAAGAAGTTATAACCGATACCTTGGCCCCCGGACTCGCCTCCACTGCCGAGAACCATCCTTTAAACCCGCAAAAGGTGCGTCAAAATCAGGTTAGCGTCCTTCCTAAGGCGACTATTTTACTATTAGAAAATTTGACGATGGATGTGGGGCTGAAGTGGGAGTGGATAAAGACGAAGGCTGTTGGAACTTATAATAAGAACAGGGCAACCGCCACCGTAACAGATGAGTTTGTGGATCTTGAGGTTAAAAAGGATGATAACCATATTGGGGAAACCTTTGGTCTTAAGTACGATGGGATGAGAGACGTAATATTTTACGCGGATGGTGAACTCGAACAGCAGCTACGAAACGAAGATGAATCGCAGAGATCCTTCGGTCCTCAACCGGTTGGCACTGATAATTTTTCAAGAGACCAGAATATCCTTAGCCTTGATTACGATGTCACGTCAGGTTTTAAATGGTACCCTATATCGAAGGTCAATGTTACAGCGGAGTTTAAATATAAACATGGCACGCGGGACTACACATTTCTTAGCACCACAAAGGCGGGCGACGTTGTAGGCGGCTACAGGGGTTTTCTTGACGAAATTGAGTACACCTCATACAAGCCTCTCGTTATGTTTAACTGTAAGCCTTTTAGATGGCTCGCCTGCAATTTTCGTTATGCTTTAGATACAACGGTCTACGGAGTACGGACACCGGCTGCCGAGGCTACCGAAAAAGCTCAATACCTGGCGCATATCTATTCCGCGGGAGCCACGCTTACGCCGAAAGATTGCCTTTACATGACATTGTTTTACCAGTACAAACAGGCGTCAACCGAGACACAGGCAAATGGTAACGGCGGTTCGGTGGAAAGAATGCCTACATATAACGCGAGTTTCAGGACGTTGAGCGCCTCATGCGGATATTCACCGGTTAAGGATATTACACTAAAAGGCGACTACTCGTTCTCCAATGCCGATAACTTTAATGACTTCGTGAATATAGGGTTGCCGCTCGGGCTGGATAACTTTTCACAGGACGCCTCTATCGGAATTGAAAAAAAGCTCCGCGGCGACTGCTCCGTAGAATTCAAGTATGACTTCACGCAATATCACGAAACCTCTAACGGCGGTATCGATGATTACGAAGCGCATCTTTTTTATACCGGATTAAAGATGAAATTTTAGTGAAATCCCGCAATAATGGAAAAAAAAAGTTCAAAAATTCCGCAAACCTTTTTAAACTAGCCAAGAAGTTTATTCCAGGAGGAGTAAATAGTCCCGTACGCGCTTTTAAGGCCGTTGGTACAACGCCTCTCTTCATTTCCAGGGGCAAGGGCGCGTATGTCTATGATGTGGATGGTAATAAATTCATCGATTATGTCATGTCATGGGGTCCTCTTGTTTTAGGCCATGCCGATGAGAGAGTGGTCGGGCCGGTAGCCAAGGCTTTAAAGCGAGGCACCAGTTTTGGCGCTCCGACCAAACAAGAAATAGAGTTAGCGCGGTTAGTGACCGACATCTACCCCTCTATTAAAAAAGTCCGGCTCACTTCTTCCGGGACCGAGGCTGCGATGAGCGCTATCAGGCTTGCTCGCGGATACACCGGCCGTGAGAAGATATTAAAATTCGAAGGCTGTTATCACGGCCACTCAGATAGCCTTTTAGTTAAAGCGGGTAGTGGCTTGGCCACTTTTGGGGTTCCTTCCTCTGCAGGCGTGAACAAAAATGTCGCCAGGGACACGATTACAATCCCATTCAATAGTATAGAAAAATTCGAAAAAGCTGTCGCGAAGGAAAAAGATAATATCGCCTGCGTTATTGTTGAGCCTATACCGGCAAATATGGGCGTTGTGTTGCCCGGGCCGGGATTTCTTAAAAAGTTAAGACAGGTAACGAAAGAAAGCGGTATCGTCCTGATCTTCGATGAAGTAATAACGGGTTTCCGCGTGGCCCTGGGTGGGGCGCAGGAGTTTTTAGGGGTATCTCCGGATCTAACCATACTGGGTAAGATTTTGGGAGGCGGCTTTCCCATAGGCGCTTTTGGCGGTAAGCCCGAGATAATGGATCTTCTATCTCCCGATGGTCCGGTATATCAGGCCGGCACTCTGTCAGGGAATCCCGTGGCTGTCGAGGCAGGTCTTGCCACCATACGTATTTTAATGAGCAATAAGGTGTATGATAAACTGCGGAATTTGGGGGATGCGCTTGAGTCGGGCTTTCGGCGGATCATCGCACGGCAGGCGCAGGGTGTAACATTGCAGAGATGTGGTTCTTTGTTCACTCTTTTCTTTACAGAAAAAAAGGAGATATTAAATTATCAGGATGCGTTGGCGTGCGATACAGATGCATTCGCGTTATTTTTTCGCGGGATGCTTGAGCGGGGTATATATCTTGCCCCTTCGCAATTCGAGGCAAATTTTATTTCCGCTGCGCACACCCTGCGCGAGATAGAGAAGACTTTAAAAGCGGCAGAAGCCGCGTTTTTAAAAGAATAAAATAGACGGTGTCATTTATCATGGTATAATATTCAAAATATCAGGCCGGGGCTGTGCAAGTAGATATCGACTATACCAGCCCCGGCCTGTACAAATAGAGAAATAGACAAAGGGGAGGAGAAAGTGCGTAAATTGTTTTTTTGGATAGTAGTGATGTCGGTTTTTTGTGCGATTGGTTATGTCTGGGCAGAAGGGCCTCATAAATATGTGGGAGTGAAGAAGTGTGCGATGTGTCACAAATCCGAATCAAAGGGGAACCAGTATGGCCAATGGCTTGCTTCTGCGCACGCCAAGGCCTATGAAAGGCTCGCAAGCCCCGAGGCGCTGGAATCGGCTAAGAAGAAAGGTATCGCGGGTAACCCGCAGGAAGCCCCCCAATGTGTAAAATGCCACGTTACCGGTTATGGCGAAGACACCAGCCTGTTTGCCGAAAGTTTTGTAAAGACGGATGGTGTCCAGTGCGAGACTTGCCATGGAGCGGGAAGCGACTACTTGAGCTTAAGCGTGATGAAGGACAGGGCAAAGGCCATAGCGGCAGGCCTTATTATTCCGACTAAGGAGCTATGTGTCAAATGTCATAACCCGGAGAGCCCGAATTATAAAGAATTTAATTACGACGAATATGTTAAAAGGATAGCTCATCCGAGGCCGAAAGAATAAAGAATAAAAATATGTCTTTAAAGCAGACCAGGGTCTGGAAGTTTTTTTCTTCGATAAAGCTGGCCATATGGTTACTCGCTATAATCGCCGCGCTTTCTTTGCTGGGCACATTTATCCCGCAAAATCAGGAAGCCTCCTTTTACATCGATAAATATGGACATTCTGGGTATAGGGCCTTGCTGGAGACCGGCCTAACCGACGTCTATTCTTCTTTCTGGTTTGTACTTCTCCTGGTGCTTTTCTCAATAAACCTGATCGTGTGTCTTATAAACAGGATCTCCCTTAAGATGCGCATGCTGGGGTCTATACTATCCCACGCCAGTATCCTGATAATATTGATAGGTGCTCTTATAGGCATATTCTTCGGCCAAAAAGGGCTTGTAAAAATAAGCGACGGTGAAGAGGTGAGTTCTTTTACCACCCAGGATAAAAAGCGTGTTGACCTGGGGTTTTCGGTAAGGCTTGATAAATTTATCTATAGCGAGCACATCGACCCGAAAGAAAAATTATTAGTTTGTCCCGTTAAAAATACCGTCTCTAATGGGGCTGATTCCCCGCAAAGTGATGCATGCTGCAGTAAAGATAGCCCTCAAAGTTCCGGCAAGAACCAGGGTCTTATAGCGGAGATCCCTACTGAAATAGGCGTAGAGCATGATATTGCGGACACTGGGTATAAGATAAAGATTCTGCGTTACATCCCTGATTTTGCTATAGATACTGTCACGAAAGTAGCAGCGAGCCGATCGGCTAAGGCAAATAATCCCGCGATACAGGTTCAACTTAATGATAAGGCCGGTCAAGTCTCCACATTCTGGGTATTTGCCCGCTTTCCCGACATGCATCAGAAGATGGACCAAAGGTTTAAATTCACATATCATTGGATCGGCCGTCGGCCGAAAGATTTTATCAGCAAAGTTACCATATTGAAGGCCGGCAAGGAGATTATAACTAAAGATATACGCGTAAATGAACCGCTTCGTTTCGGCGGATATACTTTTTTTCAGTTCAGTTACGATGCCGAAGATCTTAAGTGGTCGGTCCTTCAGGTAGTTAAAGATCCCGGCGTGGGTGTGGTTTACGCCGGATTTATTATGCTCATAGCGGGTCTCATTATCATATTCTATGTCAATCCGCTAACCAGGGGGAGATAAGAGATGTCGGCCATGTATATTAATTTCAGTTTCGCGGTATTTTTTTTAGCCATGATTTTATATGCGGCAGGGCTCTTGTTCAAAAATAAGGCGCTCCCGTTGTTAGCAAAATCTCTCATGGCCTGCGGTATCCTCAGCCTTTCACTATATATAGGTATCCGCTGGCAGGTTGCCGGCAGGCCGCCATTCAGTAATATGTTTGAATCGCTGGTCGTGCTCAGCTGGGCTATCGCCATTACTTCTGTTTTTATCGATATAAAATACAGGATTAAGAATATTGCGGCATTGACGGCTTTGATGAGCTTGCTGGCGATAGGATATGCTTCGTTATTAGATAAAGAAATAGTCCCCCTCCTGCCTGCTTTGAAAAGCAACTGGCTTTCCATCCATGTCTTGACCTGCTTCATCGGATATGCTGCTTTAACCGTAGCTTTTGTTTCAAGCGCCGTGCTTTTGTGCAGGAAAAAAGAGGATATAAGTCTGGATATTGTAAGTTACAAGATGATAACATTCGGATTTTTATTCCTTACACTGGGCATCATCAGCGGCGCCATATGGGCGAATTCTGCGTGGGGCACTTACTGGAGCTGGGATCCTAAAGAAACATGGTCTTTGATTACCTGGTTTGTCTACGCCATCTATTTACATATCCGTCTGACGAAAGGATGGAAGGGAAAGCCAGCGGCCTGGCTATCGGTGGCGGGGTTCCTGGCAATGCTCTTTACCTATTTCGGCGTAAATTATCTATTGCCGGGTTTACATAGTTACTCGGGTTAATACATGGTACAGAAAAAAATTACCAGACGTGAATTTATAAATTACATTTTAGGCGGATCCCTTTTGGGCCTGGCGGCAAGCGCCGCGTACTCGATATTCCGTTACATAACACCCCCCGAAGGCACAGAGACCGCAGTTTCGAGCGCAGTAGCGGGCCGAAAAGGAGAATTGGCTCCCAATTCCGGCAAAATATTTAAATTCGGGGATAAGCCCGGTATATTGATAAATACTTTAGGCGGTGAATTATTAGCCTTTAATGCCGTTTGCACTCATCTAAACTGCACCGTCCAGTATGATCCGCAGGCGGCTTGTATCTGGTGCGCGTGCCATAACGGGCGTTTCGACCTGAACGGCAAGGTGATCTCCGGCCCACCGCCCCGTCCTCTGGAAAAATACGATGTTAATATAAGGGGGGATGATATTGTCGTTTCAAAAAATATATAATTGGTTTGATGAGAGATACCAGATCTCCGGCGTCAGGGATTTTCTCGCGAAAAAGACCGTGCCCGTACATAAGCATTTCGTATGGTATTATTTCGGCGGCATAACGCTGTTTCTATTTCTGGTTCAGGTTGTGACAGGAGTGCTCCTGCTTTTTTACTACAAGCCAACCGCCTCCGAGGCGTTTGAGTCTGTAAAATTCATAATGACCAAAGTTGAATTTGGATGGCTTATACGTTCCATCCATTCCTGGAGCGCTAATCTGATGGTTTTTTCGGCGTTTGTGCATCTCTTTTCTACATTTTTTATGAAATCATACAGGCCGCCGCGTGAGGTGACATGGGTCACGGGCGCATTCCTGTTTTTTATTGCAATGGGACTGGGATTTACAGGGTATTTGCTGCCATGGAACGAGCTTTCATTTTTTGCCACCAAGGTCGGCACCCAGATAGCCGGTTCGGTACCGGTAGTGGGATCATACCTTCGGACCGTACTTCGCGGTGGAGAAGAGATATCGGACGCCACTATAACAAGATTTTTTGCATTGCATGTCATGGTGCTTCCTATTGCTATTGTAGCGATGTTGGGACTGCACCTGGCAATGGTACAGGTTCAGGGGATGAGCGAACCGCTTTCGGTAGCTAAAAGTCCCGAGAAGAAGAGCATGAAGTTCTTTCCTAATTTTTTTTTGAGAGACATAATCGTTTGGCTATTAATATTTGCCGGGCTTCTTGCTTTAAGTGTTATGTTCCCATGGGAGTTGGGCAAGAAAGCAGATCCTTTTGCACCTACCCCGATCGGCATAAAACCTGAATGGTATTTTGTATGGATGTTCCAGACGTTGAAGATAATCCCGTCCAAGATACTATTATTTGACGGTGAAGTGCTCGGTATTTTAGCGTTTGGCGCGGCCGGACTCGCATTGGTTATACTCCCCTTTATGGATATCTGGGCCAGACGTGAAAAGCGCAACCCTTTATTATCGATCTTGGGCGTTTGCGTTATATTATATATGCTAGTAATGACTTATCTGGCGTACTTCGGTCCGCAAAAGTGATGAGGGCATTAATGTATAAAAAACTTATATTCATATTCATTATCGTTTTAGCGGCGTCTTTCGTTGTAAAGTCCGAGGCGGCGGCAAAGGATTATTGTATCGAATGCCACAAGTCATTAGAGGCAAGTGCGAAAGAGCCTACAGACAAGATTGAAGGGGATGTTCATTTCAAACGCGGCCTTTCATGTTCCGACTGTCATGGTGGTGACTCCACAAAAGAGGATTTTACGGAGGCAAAAGATACAGGCAAAGGGTTTATCGGAAAGCCGAAGAGAAACGATATCCCTTTATTCTGTGGCAAGTGCCATGCCGACCCCGCGTATATGCGAAAGTTCAATCCAAACATCCAGACAGACCAGCTTGCAAAATATAATGAAAGCCAACACGGAAAATTGAATGCCCAGGGTGATCAGAAAGTCGCTGTTTGCGTAAGCTGTCACGACGTTCACGGAATAAGAGAGAAGAATGATCCTTTGTCACCGATATTCATAACGAACGCGCCGAAACGCTGTGCGTCTTGCCATGCCGATAAAGAATACATGAAAGAATATAGTATACCGACGAACCAGATGGAGGAATACGAGCAGGGCGTTCATGGGGAAGCGCTGCTGAAGAAAGGCGATCGCGGCGCACCCGCCTGCCATAGTTGTCACGGTTCTCATGACGCGGCACTGCCTCGGGCTATCGCTGTCGGCAATATCTGTGCCCAGTGCCATTCGCTGACACGGGACCTTTTCGCAAAAAGCCCGCACAAAGCGGCTCATGATAAGCTGGGGATACCCGAATGTGAAGCTTGCCACGGAAATCATAAGATCGTCCGCACATCCGATGACATGCTCGGGACAGGCGAAGGAGGCGTGTGTGTAAAATGCCATAAGGAGGATTCTGCCGGGTACGCCGTAGCCACGCTGATGAAGAAGGTTATATTAGGATTAAAGGGCGATATAGAAGCTTCGCAAGCTATAGTTGAGGATGCCGAAAAGTACGGCATGGAGGTCTCGGATACAAAATTCTATCTGGATGAGGCAAAAAATTCCCTAACGAAATCACGCACCTATATACATACCTTTTCAAAAGATAGCGTAGACAGAATAGTGAAAGACGGCATAAGTTCAGCAGATAAAGCAAAGGATAAAGGCAAGCTCGCTATAAGTGAGCTTGGTTTCAGGCGTAAGTGGCTTGCGGTTGTAGTCGGTATAATATTATTGCTGGCATTTGCGGTTTATCTCAAAATCAGGGGGATGGAGAAGAAATAAGGTAATGAAGAAAAAAATCCTCCTTATAATAGCGGGAATCGCGTTCTTTTTTATTGCCGGTTTTATTTTTTTCTTTAAATTCTCAACCAGCCCCCAATTCTGCAGATCCTGCCATATAATGAAACCGTATTATGACTCATGGAAGGCCTCCAAACATAATAAAGTGGCCTGCGTGGATTGTCATTATCCCCCAGCGGGCCATAGGACACTTTTATGGAAGAAATTTCAGGCTATGTCGCAGATAGTAAAATATATAACTCGGACATATTCATCCAGGCCGTTCGCGGAAATTGACGACAGTGCCTGTTTGAGAGAGGGCTGCCATTCGAAGCGACTGGTGGAAGGTAAGTTGACATTTGGTAATGGGATAAAATTTGACCACAGGCCGCATCTTACACAGCCGCGGCGGGACAGGCAGCTGCGTTGCGTATCCTGCCATTCGCAGATCATGGTCGGAAAACACCTCGAGGTTACGCTCGATACTTGTTATCTGTGCCATTTTAAAGGTATGAAGGGCTCGCGAACGCTTGAGCCTATAGGCGGCTGCATCTCCTGCCATGAATTACCGGAAAAACAATTTATGTTGGGGAACATCAAATACAGGCATAAAGATTTTGTTAGTGAGCATGGCGTCGAATGTCAAAACTGTCATTTGGATGTGATTCAGGGGGATGGCTCCGCTCCGAAAGAGAGGTGCTATGCCTGTCATAACCAACCGGACAGGCTGGAAAGATATAGCGATACATCGTTCATCCATGAAAATCATATAACCAAACATAGTATAGCGTGTTTTCATTGTCATACAGAGATGAAGCACTCCGTGAAGACAGTAGCGAGAACTCAGAAGCTTGATTGTGCAATGTGTCACGTTGACATGCATTCCGGGCAGAAGGATATGTATGAAGGGCATGGCGGCGAAGAAGTGGGCGAGATGCCGTCCCCAATGTATTTGGCCCGCGTAGATTGTTTGGGATGCCACATAATAGAGACGCATAGAGGCGAAGAGTCAGACGAGCGCTTCACCGGTAAGACATTTAAGGCCTCCGAAGCGGGATGCATTAAATGCCATGGCCAGAAATATGCGGGTCTCGTGGCCGACTGGAAAAAAGAATTAAGATTCGCGCTGGAAGTTATCGATGCCCGGCTTAAGACGACACAGGATATGTTGTCGCAGATTTCGCCAAATGCGCCAAATTTCTCATCGTTGAATAACCTGTATGACGGCGCGCGTCATAATTATGACTTCGTACGTCTTTCGACCGGGATACACAATATATATTACTCCGCAAAATTGCTGGAAAAAGTAAACGACGACCTGAATAAGTTAACTAATGAAGCAAAGAAGCCTCTTCCCGAGTCGTCCAAAGCCAGCCTGCTGGATGGCAGTTTCTGTGCTACGCTTTGCCACGCTAAATTAGACGTTAAAATTCCCGAAGAGGTTAAATATAAGGGTAAAGATATGCCCCATAGTATGCATATTGAACAAGTGGGGGCGTGTGTGAATTGCCACACCATAGGCCGCCATAAAGAGATGCCGCTTAAGGAAGATCTTTCTATCTGTAACACCTGCCATGAAAAAGGTATATAGCAAGTATGTGCATAGATAAATTTAAATTTAGTTGCCCTGCTATATTTTTTTTAATAATGTTTTCATCGCTTTGCGCTGCTTCCGCGATTGAAAATTCCGATTGTTTGGAATGTCATGAAGATAGTGTACGCTCCGCTTATAATTTATCCGTCCACCGTAAAAATTTATGCACAAGTTGCCATGCAGATATTACCACGCTGCCGCATTCTGAAAAAGTAAGCAAACCTGTATGCAATCAATGCCATAGACTCGAAACCGAAATCTATAATTCGAGCGACCATGGCGTAGCTTTAAAGGCCGGCGTAGACGAGGCCGCTTCCTGCCGTAATTGCCACGGTGAACCGCATTCTATCTTAGACTCCCGTAATAAAGACTCGTCGGTCTATCGGGCAAATATTCCCAAAACCTGTGCCTTGTGCCACGAAGACCAAAAAAGAATGGCAAAATACGAATTAACGGAGAAGATGCCGTATAGATCTTATTCCGAAACAGTCCACGGTAAGGCATTAATAGAAAAAGGTTTGATCTCAGCCGCTGTCTGTACCGATTGCCATGGCTCGCATGACCTATATTCCATGGCCAACCCCAAATCAAAAATATACCGGACAAACGTTCCTTCTACCTGTGGGAAATGCCATGAGAACGTATCGAAGACCTATGAGCGCAGTGTTCATGGAAAATCCGTTTTGGCAGGCCGCAGAGAAGCGCCTGTCTGTACCGATTGCCACGGCGAACATAGCATAAAGTCCCACAGCGAACCCTCATCGTCGGTATACCCGACCGCCATATCCGAAAAAACCTGCCCGCGCTGTCACGCGTCGGAAACCGTCATCAGCAAATACCGGCTTCCGGGCAATATGGTAAAGACATATATGGAGAGTTATCATGGCCTTGCAAGCAAAAGCGGGTCCACGGTAGTCGCAAACTGCGCAAGCTGCCATGGTGTGCACGACATACTGCCGTCAAGCGACCCCAATTCCTCCGTAAACAAAGCTAACCTGCCCCAGACCTGTGGGAAATGCCATCCGGGAGCGGGGGCAAGATTAGCGAAGGGTTCCGTGCATATCAATCCTTCGGCAACGAGGGATAGGGCGGTATTCTATGTCACTATTTTTTATATCTTCCTGATAATTATGACAATAGGCGGGATGAGTATCTATGTTGGCCTGGATTATTTAAGCAGATTAAGAGAGCATTACAAGAGAGTCCGCTCCGAAGCTAAAATCATGAGATGGACATTTAATGAACGCCTTCAGCATGGCCTGCTTCTTATAACTTTCACTGTCCTTGCATATACCGGTTTTGCCCTGAGGTTCTCTGACGCGTGGTGGGCGTTCCCATTCACGGTCGTTAAAGGCGGTTTTGACTGGAGGGGGATATTACACAGATGTATGGCGGTAATATTTTGCCTGCTCTGTGTTTATCACGCAGGATTTTTAATTTTCACGAAGCGGGGCAAGATTGAATTCAAGGCGTTTCTGCCGAGAATGAAGGATTTTGTGGATTTATATAAAATGCTTATGTATAATCTTGGTATCTCCAAAGAAAAGCCAAAATTCGAAAGATTTAATTTTATAGAAAAATCCGAATATTGGGCGCTTATTTGGGGAGCGTTAATAATGATCGTAACAGGGCTGCTGCTTACTTTTAACAACTTAGCAATGCGGTATTTGCCGAAATGGCTATTGGATGTTGCGGCGACCATACATTTCTATGAAGCCCTTCTCGCTACACTGGCTATCCTTATCTGGCATTTATATTTTTCGATATTTTCGCCCGAGCATTATCCGATGAATTGGTCCTGGCTTACCGGGAGGACCACCGAAGATGAACGCCGGGAGAACGATCCTTCAAAGGATAAAGAAAACAAGGCTGATTCATAAAATTTAAGAATGGAGGTGGTAAGTATGTTTGGTAATATAGGAATGCCGGAACTATTTGTTATACTTTTAATTTGTCTTTTAGTCTTTGGCGCGGGAAAATTGCCGGAGATTGGCAAGTCATTTGGTAAGGCTATCAACGAATTTAAAAAAGGGATGAAAGAAATAGATTCAGACACGAAGAACGTGGGAAAATAAAAGGTATATCTATTTCATGGATAAAGATTTAACCTTTGTAGGGCATCTCGAAGAATTGCGCCGCAGGATAATAGTGTCTTTGATATTTATTACCATAGTCAGTGTCCTCGCGTTTCCTTGCGCTTCAAAGATATTGGCTATCCTGAAAATTCCGAGCGCGGGCTTTATAGGAAAACTTGTTTTTTTTGATCCTCAAGAGGCCTTTTTAATCCATATTAAAATCGCTTTTTTTGCCGGATTAGCGGTATCTATGCCTGTAATATTGTATCAATTATGGGCGTTTATCTCTCCTGCCATAGAAACTAATACAAAAAAAATCGGTTCATTATTTTTATTTTTTTCCGTAGGAGCATTCGCTTCAGGCGTGTCTTTCGGATTTTTTATATTACTTCCGGCAGCCCTTAAGTTTCTGCTTAGCTTCTCCGGGAACAATCTGGAGCCGTTAATTTCTGCTTCAAATTATATATCTTTTGTGTTAGGCTTGACTTTAGGGTGCGGGCTTGTTTTTGAAATGCCTGTTTTAAGTTTCATATTATCAAAAATCGGTATCATTAATTACCGATTTTTACGCAAGATGTGGAAATACGCGGTAATAGTTATCTTCATCATGGCCGCTATTGTAACTCCCAGCCCGGACGTTTTTAATATGACTATAATAGCTATGCCGATGCTTTTTTTGTATGAACTAAGTATATGGATTTCTAAATTCAGCGGTAGAAAAAATTAAGGAGGAGATGATGGCAAAAATTCTGATAATTGACGATGACCCGGATATAGTTGAGGCGATGAAAGTGGTCCTGGAGTCCAGGAATTATCAAGTCAAAGCGGCAAAAACAGGTGAAGAAGGATTACGTGAGATGAGGCGGGATAAGCCCGAGCTGGTCATCTTGGATGTAATGATGGAAACGGCCGATAAGGGTTTTGATGTCGCGAGGGAAATAAAATTGGACCCGGATTATAAGCATATACCGATCCTCATGCTGACCGCCATAAAAGAAAGGACCGGCCTGGATTTTGGGAAAGAAGCAGGGGACGAATATTGGCTTCCTGTGGATGATTATTGCGATAAGCCGCTCCACCCCGAGGAGCTGCTTTCAAAGGTTGAAACTCTTTTAAAGAAAAGATGATGAAGTTCAAGCGTCTCGAAGGACTCGTTGAAAGGCTTTATTGGCTTATAAGATTACGCTGGATAGCTGTAATAGCGGTATGTTTCACGGTCCTTCTTACCAGGTACATTTTTAGTTTTTCCCTCCCCGCGTTACATTTATATATTGTCGCCGCAACACTCGGTATGTATAACCTCGCTTTTCTACTTTTATTGAGACTCATCAAGGGAAAAGAGTCCCTATCGGTTATTAATAAAATAGCCAATGCCCAGATATCACTCGATTTGCTAAGTCTTGCCGTCCTTATTCATTTTTCCGGGGGCATAGAGAACCCATTTCTATTTTATTTTGTATTTCACATGATTATTGCCAGTATTCTTTTAAACAGGCGAAATTCATTCCTGCAGGCAACCTTTGCCATATTGCTCTTTTCTACAGTGGTAGTTTTGGAGTATTTCGGGATTTTGCATCATTATTGTCTTAAAAATTTCATTGTCCATGATCAACAGCGTAATCTTATTTATATAAGCGGTATATCTTTTGTTTTTATCAGCACCTTATATATAGCGGTTTACATGGCAACATCGATCTCTATGCGGTTAAGGCAGCGGGAAAAGGTTTTGGAGGAAGCGAACCTGCAATTGGAGGAGAAAGACCGCATAAAGAGCGAATATGTATTACGCGTTACCCATGGTATCAAAGAACATCTCTCGGCCATCCAGGGATGTCTGGAACCGGTGTCGGGGGGAATAACAGGTGAACTTAACCCAAAGCAGTTCGACCTGGTGCGCAGGGCCGCCCACCGGACGTCAAAACTCATGTTCTTCGTCAGGGCGCTTTTGCAAATTACGCGAATAAAACTAAGTAAAAATATACTTATGGAAGATTTCCCGCTGGAAGACATTATTTCAGAGGCTATTACCGCCGCTTCTTCAAAAGCAAAAGATAAAAATATAGCTATTAATCTTACAGTAGAAGCCGGTATTGATAAAATAAAAGCGGCGAGGGAATATATTCAGGAGACACTGACCAATCTTATTGTAAACTCGGTTAAATATACTCCGCGCAACGGAAAGATTGATATAATGGTTTGGAATAAGGGCAGCTCGATTCTCATTGAGATTATCGATACGGGTATCGGTATACCCAAAAATGAGCTCCCGAGGGTATTTGAGGAATTCTACAGGGCTTCCAACGCCAAGGAGACGGAGAAAGACGGGACCGGGCTGGGGCTGTCGATAGCAAAGCAGGTTATCGAGATGCATGACGGCAAAATTTGGGCAGAGTCCGAAGAAGGCAAAGGCAGTAAATTCAGCATTGAGTTACCGAAACGAAAGGATTTTTATGGCAAGCGCGAAGATAACGGGCGAGTTTAAAGGATGGTCTAAAAAGTATGCTTCATCAGATGTTATAATAGTCGGCGGCGGGCCGGCCGGCCTCATGGCGGCACTTGATCTGGCAAGGTTAGATTTGAAGATTTTAGTAGTAGAGAGCAGTAGCGCCGTAGGGGGGAGATTATGGGCAAGCGATTTTTTGATAAGCACATCCGGTTTTATGCCTCAGGTCAGAGAGATACTCGATGAGCTTAAAGTTCCTTATAAAAAAGGAAAAAGCGGATTATCTGTTACCGCCGGATCGAATCTTTCCTCAAAGCTTATTTCTGCGGTTTGCGATGCGGGTGTCAGGATTTTAAATATGGCCGAGTTTAAAGATTTGATTTTTACCGATGAAAAAGTAGAGGGGATAACCATAAATTGGGTACCACAGCTGTCTTTAAAGGATAAGATGATCGCCGGAATTCCTACTACTCTAAAGAGTCAGGCAATAATTGACGCCACCGGTCTTGACGCGCGCGTTTGCCGGCTACTGATGGAAAAAGGCGCTATAAAATTAGATAAACATGAGCAAATCGACGTCCGCGCTTCAGAAAATATGTTACTGGAAAAGACCGGCAATATCTATCCGGGTTTGGCAGTCGCGGGGATGGCCGTTGCCGGTATATACGGAATCCCGCAGGGAGGTTTAACATTGTGCAGCATGTTACTTTCGGGAAGAAGGGTAGCGGATGAGGTAATAAAGTTCCTTTCTGAAATTTTTTACTTACATGTAAAATAGGTGTTTCGCTGTAATATATATCTATGCATAGCGATGTTAAAAATAAAAAATCCTCATGGAATTTTTTGTCCGCAATTATTCTTGCCTTCTATGCGGTTCTTCAACTGTCGCGATGGGGCATTTTTCCGCAGCATTTTGACATCTGGTATCACCTCCTGACCGCGTGGGGATTTATCAAGGCGGGCGGCTATACCACATGGGATTTTTGGCAGTATGCGCCCTTCGGCAGGCCCCATATATACCCTCCCTTGTTTCACATTATGTTAGCTTTGCCGATGAAGATGGGTATCGATAAGATATTGCTCGCAAAACTCTTTAATTTGGCAGTGCCGGTAATATTTTTATCAACATTGTGGAATTTTATAAGAAAGTATTTTAATGCCCGCCTCGCGTTTCTGGTTTTAATAGTTTCAAGCTCTTCGCTTTCGTTTTATCTGTCGCTTGCGGATCATATACCGTCCACCATTGCGATGATATTCGGCCTTCTTATGTTTGGTGAGTTTTTCAACAAAAGATTTTTACGCGCGGGCCTTTTATTGGCACTGGCATTTTATACACATATAGGGACCGCGTGGTTTTTATTAATCAGTTTTTTTGTATACATATTGTTGAATACTGAAGAGAAGAGACCAGGGGCCATGCCGGTTATGTTGGGAGTCCTGCTTTCCTTGCCGATAATCGTTCAGCAGGCCCTTAATATAAACTTAATATCATTGCGCAATTTTAATGAGCAGTATTTCTGTGAATTTAAGACTATAGAATATATCCTTGCGGCCTTTGGCCTCGTTCTTTTATTTAAAAAGGAAAAACGGCTCAGGCTCTTTGCCGCATTTTTTATAGCGTCATTTGTATACGCGAAATATTCTTCGCGATTCTTTTCATCCGAAGGCTATTTACCGATAGCCATTCTCGCGGCGTTCTCAATAGACGCCCTATTTGGATATTTTGGCAATAAAATACGGGCAAAAGCATTTGCCGCGATAGTAGTCTTATCTATTCTCATATTATCCCCTACGGTGGCAATAAGCCTGGAGAACGCGAGGCCGTCTTTTTTTAAGATATACCTTTTTGATTCAACCTTTATGGATATGATCTTCGGATTTCAAAAGCCCCCGCCAGCGTCTGGAGCCGCGTATTTCAATACCTATAATATGGCGGCCCAAACCATAAAAGACAATTCGGCGCCCGAAGATATAGTTTATTGCACCGAAGAGACTATAGGACTGTGCCTGGCTGTATTATCAGGGCGCGCGACAGCGGACTATCTGTTGCCCGAAGTATATTCAGAGCAACATTCCGACGCTATGGCCAATTCAAAAATGGTAATTATGCTGAAGTATCACAGTCCCGAATGGGTGAAGGATAAGGTCGACAGGTATGGTCTTAAGTTAATAGGAAAGACCAATATCCTCGATCTTTACAAGAACCCTTCGGCCGAAGGTAAGATGCGCGTTAAATTTGCGCTGGTGTCATTTAACCATATTTTTGCGGCTGCTATTTTGTGGTTGATCGCATTTATTTTTGTTAAAGGCGGCGGTAAAAGATAGAGAAAAGTAATTGACTTAAATCGCTCTGCGGTGTTATACTTACGTTAAAAGATATAAAAAGCCGGCAGGCGGAGAGGAAATACAATGAAAAAAGACGTCATATTTATCGCACTTATAGCCATTCTTTTTGTTCTGGTCGCAGGCAGTATCCTCGCCAGTTTCACCTTCTACAAGGAATATAAAGACAAGATAGACTATCTGGAACAGCAGAGTATTACCGGCAAGACGAAGATGGATGGTGTCGAGGCAAAAGTAGACGGTTTTAAGATGACGATAGATGAAATAACGGGCCAGGTGAAGACATACAGCGAAACCTTAAAGGCCGTCCAGAATACGATAAACCTAAGCGATGAAGAGAGGAAAGCGCTTCTGACTAAACTGGAAGAGATGAAAAAGGATCTCCAGGGATGGCAGAAGGATTACTCATCCACAGTCATCGATATAAAACAGAGCATGCTTACCCTTAAGGATGAACTGGACAAGGCCAGGGATAAGCCTTCTAAAGATATTGAACTTGGCAAGATTACCGTAAAGCAGGAAGAGAAGAAGCCTGTGCCAGCGGAAGATCCGGATAAGAAGAAGGCAGCAGGTTCGTCCAACTTTAAGTCCGGCAGCGTAAGAAAAGTAGGCGCTTACTAAGCGTATACACATCTTAAGTAAATCCCTATATATACATATACCTTTCTGCAGGAAGAAGTGTGCCTACTGCAATTTTCATAGCGTATCATACGATGATAATCTCGCGTCTGCCTATATAGGCTCTCTCTCGAAACAGATAAGCTCCCTTACCGGAAGATTTCGGACCATATATATAGGCGGCGGAACGCCCACGGTCTTAAGCCCTGAATTGCTGCTGAAGCTTCTCAAAGCCTTAAGAAAATTTACGCAAGGTTCTTCGGAGGCTACCATAGAGGCAAATCCGGAGAGTATCGACCAGCGGAAGCTTTCCTTGCTGGTCGATAATGGCATAAACCGTATTAGTATAGGCATCCAGTCCTTTAATGATCCTAAATTAAAGATAATGGAAAGAGCGCACAATGCCGCCACCGCAAAAAAGTCGGTAGAGCTGGCGCATAAAAAGGGTCTTAAGAATATAAATATAGATTTGATATTTGGCGTGCGCCCCCAGACCCTTAAAGGCTGGAAGCGCGATCTATCCCAGGCCGTAAATCTGCCGGTTAAACATATTTCATGTTATGGCCTGGACTGCAGGAAGCTGGAAGCCAGTGACGAAGTCTGTGCCGGGATGTATGGATATACAATAGATTTTTTGCGCAAAGAAGGTTTTGAGCAATATGAGATATCGAATTTTGCCAGGAAGGGCTTCCGTTGCCGGCATAATCTGACCTATTGGGACAATGAACAATATATAGGGTTGGGTCCATCGGCCGTTTCATATGTGGACGGCAGAAGATACGAGCTTATATCCGGCGTTGATGAGTATATAAAAGGCGTAAAATCCGCGCAAACAATAGTGGCTTCAAGCGAAAATCTGAAAAGACCCGAACGGGCTAAGGAAGCGGCGGCTGTAAAGATAAGGACGATGCAGGGGATATCTTTCGGGTGGTTCAAAAGAAAGACGAATATGGATTTTTTGGATCTGGAAAAAGACGCCTTGCCCGGACTTATTGAAGATGGCCTTATAGAATATGTGAAAGGCGCCGCCGGCTATGTGGCCGTGCGGTTGACCCGCAAAGGAATATTATTTTGCGATATTGTCTCAAGCGCTTTTCTGTAATATAATATCACTTATGCCTGGAATCAAAGGTAAAGAAAGAACTTTAAAGAGGATGGCGGGGGTATTAAGCCCGTTATTCTCAATATACTCCGATAAAAGTCTTGGCATCGGCGGTTTTGAAGATATGAAACTTCTGTCCGACTGGTGCGATAAGA
The DNA here is from genome assembly GCA_030695905.1 of Candidatus Omnitrophota bacterium. Lineage (NCBI taxonomy): Bacteria > Pseudomonadati > Candidatus Omnitrophota > Candidatus Omnitrophota bacterium. The sequence goes on from JAUYOL010000015.1 coordinate 78,641, forward strand.
CGGGCATCTCCATAATACAACTCCTTCCCATGAATGAAGTCGGCTCAACTTTCTGTCCTTACGACTCTATAAGTTCTTTTGCTCTTGAGCCCATGTATATATCCTTGGAGGGGCAAGGAAAAGAAGAAAAGAAAAAATTATTACGGGATATTTTTGTTTCAGAAAAAAGTTCGATATCGGATAGTGGTTTTAAAAAGTTTGTAAAGGAGAACGCGTACTGGCTGGATGATTTCGGCCTATACAAGGCGCTTAAAGGCTATCATAAAGGCGTGCCATGGTATGAATGGAAAGATCTCTACAAAAACCGCGATAGTTTTGCGCTTAAGGGATTTGCTAAGGATCATAAAGAAGAGACTGATTTCCATAAATGGGTCCAATGGACGGCATTCGGACAATTTAAAGCCGCGAAAGAGTACGCTAATTCAAAAAATATTTTGATTAAAGGGGATCTACCCATCCTTGTCTCACGTGACAGCGCGGATGTATGGGCCCACCAGGAGTTTTTCAAATTAGAGTATGCGGCGGGAGCCCCGCCGGATATGTATTGCGCTTTGGGTCAGCGTTGGGGGATGCCCACATATAACTGGGAGCGCATAGAGTCGGATGGCTTTACGTATATAAAGGAAAAACTAAAGTTTGCGCAAAATTTTTATGATCTGTTAAGAATAGATCACGTAGTCGGATTATTCCGCATATGGAGCATTCCTTACGATGAGCCTATGGAGAATAGGGGGCTAAATGGCTTCTTCGACCCTAAAGACGAAAGCATCTGGAGAAGTCAGGGCAGGAAATTATTGTCGGTCCTACAGGAAAACACAAATATGATCTTATGCGCGGAGGACCTGGGCGTCATACCGAAGGTCTGCACCGACACTCTTAAAGAGATGAAGATTCCGGGCAATGATGTGCAGAGGTGGGTAAAAGACTGGCAGGTTACGCATGATTTTCTGCCGAGCGAAAAATACAGGGAGCTTTCAGTCGCGATGTTATCGACGCACGATACGACGAACTGGGCCGCGTGGTGGGAGAATGAGGCCGGGACGGTTGACGAGGAGCTTTTTGCGAGAAGATGCGCAGAGCGCGGAATAGATTATGGTTTTGTTAAAAGTAGATTATTTGACGCGTCACGGTCAAAGCATGGCAGGCTCCGCTGGCGCCAAGAGGTAAGCTCCGCGCAGCTGTATGTTGAGACACTGGGAAAAGCCCAGGAAGAGCTTAGAGATTTTATCGAGTTTTATGAAAATACATATCTGGAAAAGGAGAAGCTCTGGAAACAGCTTAAGATAAAAGGCCCGATGCGTGAAAAGTCGGATCCCGAAATAGTCGAGGCCGCGCTTAAGATAACGGCACAGTCAGAATCCATATATTGTATAGAGCTTATATTCGACCTGTTGAACCTTTCGGATATCTGTAAGGGGGATCCTTACAAGTACAGGATAAATCGTCCCGGGACGGTCAGCCCGGGAAACTGGTCCCTTAAAATTCCGATTTCATTAGAGGAATTATTGAAACACAAGGTTAATGGCAAGATCAAAAAAATAATCAGCGCTTCCGGCAGAGCCCAAAAAATTGGGCAATAGCAGGGATTTGTATAAAATATAATTATGTGGTAATATTGGGGTTGTATGGAAATCAAAGAAATAAAGGTGCTTCTGATAGAGGATAATAGGGTGGACGCCGCCATTATCCAGGACATGCTCAATCAGTCCAGGAAAGAAAAGTTCTATGTCGAGATTGCTCCTACCCTCGCCAAGGGACTCGAAAGCCTTGCCAAAAATAATATCGATATAGCGCTCGCCGATCTTACGCTTCCGGATTCCATAGGACTTGACACTTTCGGCAGGATACACGCCCATGCGCCCAAAATACCGGTTATCATTATAACCAGCTCTGCGAACGAGACACAGGCTCTGACCGCGTTCCAAAAAGGGGCGCAGGATTATCTGGTTAAAGGGCAGTTTGACAACAATCTTCTTGAGCGCTCCATTCGTTATGCTATAGAGCGCAATAAGAATAGGTTAGAGCTGCGCAGCATGCAGGATAAGCTCCAGAAAATCAACAGCTGTTTTTTAAGTTTCGGCGAAGACCCCATGGAGAATATATGCCGCCTGACAGCTATTTTCGGAGAAATGCTGGGCGCGACGTGCGCGCTATATAATTGTATGGATGCCAAACAGATGCTCTGCTCGGTTGGGCAGTGGCACACCCCGGAAGATTTTAATCCTAAAGATGAGCCCCGGGGGCATATCTGCTATGATGTAATTACAAAAGGCGCCGGCAGGGTGTTTTTGATACGTAATTTACAGGATACCGAATATGCCAGGACCGATGTAAATGTTAAAAATTACAAGTTACAGACCTATCTCGGATATCCCATAAGATGGAATAATAGTATTGTGGGGTCTCTATGCGCGGTATATCAGGATGATTATGTGCCAAGTGAAGAAGATATGAAGCTTGCGGATATAATTGCCGGAGCCATTGAAGTTGAAGAAAGACGTAAGCACTCTGAAGAAGCGTTGAAGGAAGGCGAAGAACGTTTTAGGATAATATTTGAATCCACAACCGATTCTATAGTAGTGTGGGATAAAGATTATAATTACCTTTACGCGAATCAGGCGTCGATAGATTATGTGGGGACCACCAGGGACAAGGTGATAGGCAAGGATATACGCGGCGGCCTGGGCCACATACCCGATTTTATGCAGATGTGGATGAAGAGGATAGATAAAGTATTCCAGACGCAGAAGCCTATGAGGATAGAAGACGCTTGTTTGATGGGAGATAAATTTGTTTATAGCGAATCATTGCTCTCGCCCTTGAGAGACAAAAACGGCGATGTTTTTGCCGTGGCGCTTGTGTATCGGGATATAACCGACCGCAAGCAATCAGAGTTGGAATTGGAAAAGATAAATAAAGAACTTGTCAGGTCCAATAAGAGGCTGAATCAGCTTGCGCTAAAAGACATGCAGACGGGCCTTTATAATCATAAATACCTGGCGGAGATAATGGATTCGGAATTTGACCGCGTTAAGCGTTATGGCGGGTCGCTTTCCATTACGATGCTCGACATAGATTTCTTTAAGTCTATAAATGATATGTATGGCCACCAGTTTGGGGACATGATAATAAAACAGCTTGCCCAGCAGCTTCGTAAAATGACCCGGCAGTATGATGTGGTAATAAGATACGGCGGCGAGGAATTTCTTATTATATCTACCGGTACAAGCAGGGCGCAGGCGCTGGTATTAGGGCAGAGGATACTGGATAATATAGGCCTGCATCATTTTGGCGACAAGAAGAATAGCGTTAAGTTAAAGATAAGCCTTGCGGTTGCTTCATACCCCGAAGATAAGGCTCATTCCGCGATGGATCTTATTAAGACGACGGAGCAGATCTTGTCGAGGGCTAAAGATGAGGGCGGTAACAGGGTTTATTCATCTTTAGATAAGAAGAAAACAGGTAAAGAAATCAGGGGCAGCAGGACGGAAGAGATAAGCATGTTAAGGCAGAGACTCGAAAAATTAAATAAGCAGGCCAATCAGAATCTTATCGAGTCGATATTCGCTTTTGCCAAGACAATAGAGATGAAAGATCATTATACGGGAGAGCATGCCGAGAAGACGGTCCGATATGCTACCGGTATCGCTTCGGGCTTAGGATTACCCAAATACGAAACGGAGATGATAAAACAGGCTGCCATACTGCATGACCTGGGCAAGATAGGTATAAGCGACAAGATATTGCTGAAAAAATCGAAACTTACCACGAAAGAGATGGGGGAGATAAGAAGGCATCCGGGTATAGCCGCCGATATCTTAAGGCCCATACATGTATTGAATTCAATAATACCTTTTATCCTCCATCATCATGAAAGATGGGACGGGAGAGGTTATCCGGACGGCCTTAAGGGAGAAGATATACCACTGGGGGCGCGCATTGTCGCTATAGCCGATGTTTATCAGGCGCTCATTTCAAATCGTCCGTATCGCAGGGCTTTTCATAAAAAAGAAGCGATAAAGATAATAGAAGAATCTTCCGGAAAACAATTTGATCCGAAGATTGTAGATATTTTTCTGAGCATACTGAAAAAAGAAAAGCATCACTAACGAGAGGGAATGGATATTATGAGTAAGTCCGGCGCTTATCTGACACATGGGGGGTATGAAAAACTTAGAAAAGAACTCGAGCATTTACGAAATATCAAACGCAGGGAGATATCCAAGGCAATAGGGGAGGCAAGGGCGCATGGCGATTTAAGCGAAAACGCCGAATACACATACGCTAAAGAAGCCCAGGGTTTGAATGAGAAAAAGATAGCTGAATTAGAAGACAAATTGTCGCGGGCGAAAATAATAGACGAAGACGCGATGGCAAAGGACGAAATATTGATCGGCGCCAAGGTCAGGTTGAAGGATCTTGATTCCGGCGAAGAGATAGAGTATGTGCTTATGTCCGAAGAGGAAGCCGATTATTCAAGCGGCAAGATCTCCGTAACATCCCCCGTTGGCGAAGCCCTGATAGGCCACAAAGAGAATGATTCTGTGAAGATAAAGGTTCCCGCCGGAACATTAAGATATAAAGTACTTAAGATAACCAGAGAATAGATTGAAAGAACTATGTAAGCATTTCGGAATTTGCGGCGGCTGTGATTTTCAGGATGTAAAGTATGAAGAACAGCTCAAAGCAAAAGAAGCCCGCCTTAAAAACATCTTTTCTGCCTTCACAATAACTAACTTCGAGAGCATAGCCCCGTCCCCGGAAATATTTTACTACAGAAACAAGATGGAATACGCGGTAAACAATGACAGGGAAAATATAGTAATCGGCCTAAGGCAGAAGAAAAGATTTTATAGGATCGTGGACCTTGAGGAGTGCAGGATATTTTTAGACGGGGTTAAGGATATATTCGCCGTATTTAAGGATTGGATGAAGGCTAACGGCATAGAGCCGTATCAATTGAAAAGGCATACAGGCAATATAAGATACGCCGCGATGCGCCATTCGAAATACTACAATGAGCTGATGATTATAATTGTTATGGCTTCGGAGGAAGATAGCCCCAGCGCTCTTGTGGATAGACTAAAGAGCATCAAGGCCGTAAGATCCATATATTTGTGTGTAAATAGCGGGTTATCGGATGTTTCCATAGCAGGGAAGACCAGGCTTATGCACGGCGAAAGCCATATAAGGGAGAGGATAAACAACATAGATTATCTAATTGGTCCCGGCTCATTCTTTCAGACGAATCCTTATTGTTGCGGCGAGCTCTACAGTATTATAAAAGATCAGGTAAAGCATAACGGCCGGCAGGCGCTTGATATGTGCTGCGGCGCCGGCGGAATAACATTACAGGTCGCCGATAATTTCGACAAGGTGGTAGGCGTGGATATATCGGCGCAAAATATAGAAGACGCCATAACGAACGCAAAGATAAATAAGATAGAGAATTTGGAGTTTATTTGTGATGACGCCCAAAATTTTCTTTTAAATTCGGTGGCGTTGAAATCGGCCCAAGCCTTCTCCACGATAATACTGGATCCGCCAAGAGCCGGTTTAAGCAAAAAGGCAAGAGAGGCCGTGTGTTCAAGCGGCGTAGAAAATGTAGTTTACGTGTCCTGTAATCCCGTTAATTTAGCGGAAGACTTAAAAACTCTTACCGCGGCGTACAATATAGAGAAGATGATACCTGTAGATATGTTTCCGCATACAAGGCATGTTGAGGTTGTTGCCATATTAAAGCGTAGTAGGGTATAATAACTCTTAAAGTTATGAAAAAAGGCAACGCGAATATACTCTTTATCTTTTTCCTGGTGGTTATGTTCGCCGCGGATGCCCAGGCGGACACGCTATATCTAAAGAATGGCGGTGTCGTAGAAGGTATCATAGAGAAAGAAGATGAAAAGAGCATAGAGCTTAATATGGGGTTTGGCGCCGCAACTTTCCAAAGGCAGCAGGTAAAGAGCGTAAAACGGTCCAGCCAGGATGACAATACTAAGACAATGATTAAATGGGAAGAGAAGAAGAGGGAAATAGACGCGCGGGCTAAAGAATTTGAGGATGCCAGGGAGAAGAGGCTCGATGACGCATATGAGAATTTAATGGAGGATGCCCGGCAGAAGAAACTTAAGGAAGAGGGCGAGGTCAAGCATATACAGATTGCGCGCGATGACCGGACAAAAGGCATCTTGGTGCAGGCCCTGCTTAATGAAAAGATAAAAGTAAGCCTGGTGCTCGACACAGGCGCTTCGCTCATCATACTTTCCAGGAGAATAGGCGAGGAGCTTGGCGTAGATATGGCGGATGAAAAGACCGGCATTATAGAATTTAAGCTTGCGGATGGCAGAAGCGCTTCGGCCAAGGCAGTTGTGTTGGATAGCGTGCGCATACAGGATGTAGAGGTAAAGAGCGTAATGGCCGCTGTGATGCTCGGCGAGACCAACGACCCGTCTTTAAGAGACGGGCTTTTGGGGATGTCCTTCTTAAGCCGGTTTAATCTTAAGATGGACCTGAAGAGCATGAAGATTACGCTTGAGAAGATAAATAATACGGATAAATAAGGGAGAAGAAAGCGCATATGAAGATTAAAATCTATTATCACGATACCGACTGCGGCGGAGTGGTCTACTACGCCAATTATTTAAAGTATCTTGAAGAGGCGCGCAGCGAATATTTTGAAACAAGGGGACTTATTATCAAAGACCTTCTCAAGGATGGCATAGGATTTGTGGTCGCCCGCCAGGAGATAGATTATAAATCGCCCGCGTTTTATGCAGACACGCTCGAGATCAATACGCGCGTTACGGAATCGTCCCTTACAAGGGTGAATTTTGAATACGATATAGTCAATCAGGATCAAAAGTTGATAGCGAGCGCCAAGACCGTCCTTGTGTTTGTGGATAGGAGCTTGAAACCAAAAAGAATACCCGAAAGTATACTAAAAAAACTTACCGATGGAAAATAGGGCGGACAAATACGCGAGAATAAAGTACCAGTTAGCGATAATAGACATCGCCTATACCTTATTTCTTCTTATGATATTGCAGATGTCGGGAATAAACGCGGTCCTCAAGACCGCGGTTTTTGATTTTACGTCTTCAGAAATTATCCGTGTAGCGCTATATTCAGCCGCGCTTTTTGCCGCCTATAGCGTATTAAGTTTTCATGTAGACTTCTATCGATCATTTGTAATAGAGCGCCGTTTTAACCTATCCAACCAGAAGATACTCGCCTGGCTCGCGGACTATCTTAAAAGCAACGTATTGGGATTCTTCGTTTTTATTTTGCTTATGGAGTGTTTCTTCTTTTTTATAAGAAGTTCGGCCGGCTCATGGTGGTGGATGAGCGCTATCTTTTGGATATTTTTGACTATTGTGATCGCGAGAATATTTCCCGTAATAGTGATTCCGCTCTTTTTCAAATATAAAAGGATAGATAATGAGTCCCTGCGTCAGTCTATACTCGCGTTGGCCCAAAAAATGCAGGTTAAGATATTGGATGTATTCGAGATAGATTACAGCAAAAAAAGCCTGAAGGCAAACGCGGCATTCGTCGGAATAGGCAAGTCGAAAAGAGTGCTATTAACGGATACTTTGCTTGGCGGAAAGTTCCAGCCCAAAGAGATAGAAGTAATCCTCGCGCACGAATTTGCCCATTACAGGCTTAAGCATATATTAAAGATGGTCGCGATGAGCGCGTTAATGATATTCGTTACATTTTATATATTCTTTTTACTCGATAAGTCGGTGCTTGACGCGCGCGATATAGCTAATCTGGGAAGCTGGATACTATTATTCATGCTTTTTCAGATTATCGTTACGCCTTTTATTAATTGGATACACAGGACTATGGAAAGAAACGCCGATATTCAGGCGATAAATATAATAGGCGATAAGGACGCTTTTATCTCCATGATGGAAAAACTGGCCGATCAGAATCTTGCCCAGCGCAAGCCGCCATTATGGGCGAAGATATTATTTTATGATCATCCGCCTATAGAGGAGAGGATAGATCTTGCCAGGAAGATGGACCCGCCTGCGGACAGGGAGGCCTGATGTTTATAGATAATTGTGAATTAAAGATCATTCAGGATGATATTACGGATCTTGCGGTAGACGCCATAGTAAACGCCGCTAACAATGAACTTGTAATGGGCGGCGGCGTGGCAATCTCCACATCCGCGGGAAAATTGAAGGCGCGCTATGTTATCCATGCCGCTACAATGGGGTTAGACAATAAGACAGATGAGATAAAGATACGCAATTCGTGCGCCAATGCCCTAAAAGCCGCTGATAAATTAAAGATAAAGTCGGTTGCTTTCCCGGCTTTAGGTTGCGGCGTCGGCGGTTTTCCATTAAAGGCGTGCGCTAAGATAATGGCGCAGCAGGTATGGAAGCACTTGAGGGAAGAGAAATCAGGGCTTAGCCAGATAATATTCTGCATGCGCGACAAAGAAGCGTACGAAATATTTGAAAAGAATGTTAATGGTTACCTGCAATATATGTTTACAAAACAGCAGGCAGGGCCGTTCGTGGCAGTCGACGCCATTATAGATATGGGCGCCGGCATAGTGATAATAGAGCGCAGTAATCCGCCGTTTGGATGGGCGCTTCCCGGAGGATTTGTCGACAATTACGAGAGCCTTGAGGACGCTGTCCGGCGTGAGATGAAGGAAGAGACGGATCTCGAACTATTAGATCTAAAACAGTTCCACGCGTATTCAAAACCGGGCCGTGATCCGAGATTCCACACTATAGGCGTTGTATTCACAGCCAAGGGTAAGGGTACGCCGAAAGCAGGCGACGACGCGGCAGGGCTTGAAATCATCAAATTAGACGAGATCGACAAAATAAACTTCGCCTTCGACCATAAGCAGATCATTAAAGACTACATAGAGTACAAAAAATCTTCTCAACTCCCGATATAAAATTTTCTCCACCCACAGTAGCCCCCGAGGGATGGGGTACTTCGCGGAATCCAAACCTAAGCCTACAGTTACGGTCAGCACAAGCCACCTAAATGGATATGTAAGATAGCCATGTATAGGTGGCAGGAAAAATGTTACCCTTCACTTCGTTTCGGGTCGGTCTTTTGTTCTGTCGAAAAACGGGGGCCTGCGGAACTCGGCCCCTAAGCGGGGCCTCGGACATCCTCGGCCCTTTTTAACCGTTTTTCTCCATCACAAAAGACCTAACATTTTTATTGTGCTTCCCATAACCGTAGGCCTAGGTTTTCTCACCCACACCGTATAAAACTTCCCTGTCTCATTATGGATGTCAATTGCGGGTGACGCTTTGAGGACTTTTGGATATTAGGCGAGCATGGCATATAGGGAATAGACCGCCGCTATAGGATTCCATATTGACCATCACGTATATGCTTTATATAGCCGGACTACCAGGTAATCCTGGCGGGCTATTCACAGAGTCTATGCGAGCTTATAGAAACAAAAGTCCTCGAAGCGGCAGGACCCGCTATCAATACATAGCAAGACAGGGAAGTTTTATATCATAAGGGTGAGAGAGATATTAACCTTCGCGGAGTTGTTTTTCGGCGTCGACTACGTCGCGGTTGATGAGGCGGATGGCGTTTTTGATCCTGTCTTTGAGGATGTATGATGAGGCGGGGGAGTCGATCATTTCGCGCATTATCTGTATCGCCATCCTGAAGTAGCGCACGACCTCTCCTTCATCCGTATCGGTGAACTGCAGAACTCTCGAGAACTTTTCGCCGCGCATCCACATCTCTATAGCCTTGGCCAGATGAAAATGCGTGGCTTTGCTGAATGGATATACCTTATATTTGATCTCTCTGTATCGTATTCCCTCAAATATATCGTGGCAATTTTTGAATAACGGCCGCGCCTCTTTTGTAAGGTTTGCTAGTTTCTGATTTTTGCGCGGCTCGAAGACCGATGCTACTGCGAGTATCCCCAGGCCAAATTCGTCGAGGTGCTCGAATATCTTCTCCTCATAGAATTCAGCCAAAAGTAACTCATAGCCGTACATTACTTTGGCGAATTGCCCTTTAGGCGTTAAGATGCCATTTTCGATATGCCCAAGCTCCTTCAAAAGGTTTAATTTAGACTCCATCAGGCGCAGCGCTTCTCTTTGTATATGTTTTTTGCTCTGATAGTAGTGCAGTGATTTCGGATATATATTATATAGCTCTTCTTTATATTTCTCATACAGGTTGAGTATAGTGGCGTAAGAAGTGTTTAACTGGCTTCTGACCTCCTCGGGCCTTCCGTATATTATCCGGCGTAGTTCGTTTATGTCTATTCTATGCAAGTTTACACGGCAGTATACGAATCCCTCATTGTCTATGCCCCGGCGCCCGGCCCTGCCTGCCATCTGGTAAAAGTCGCGCGTCTTTAAATTTCTCATGTAGGTGCCGTAAAATTTTCTCAAGTCGTCGAATATTACCGAGCGGCTCGGCATATTTATCCCAAGCGCGAATGTCTCGGTGGTAAATATTACTTTTAGAAGTCGACTTGTGAATAATCTTTCGACCACTTCTTTTAGGGTGGGCAGCATCCCCGCATGATGATATGCTATACCTTTTGATATTAGTTGCGACATAGACGCCGCAGTCTTTTCATGTGTAAGGTCGTATTTTTCACAAAGAGAACTATACAGGTCCATTATCTTAACCTGCTCTTCTTTGGTGAGAAAGTTATAGGTGAATAGTTCATACGCCAATTCCTCGGCGCGTCTTCTGCCGAATACAAAATATATGCACGGCAGTCCGCTCTTATTTTTTATGGCATGGATGAGAGTCGCGATAATATTGGGCTTCTTCATCCGCATTTTTCTTAGCATCTCTATCTTTTCAACTATCTGGTTCTGACATTGATATAAGAAATGCAGCGGCACAGGCCTCTTATCTTCTATTACAACCTTTATCTCTTTCTTGTGTATCGATTCTATCCATGAAGCGAATTGATCTATATTGGGTATGGTCGCGGATAGTCCTAATATCTTGATGTGTTGCGGCAGGAATATAAGAGACTCTTCCCAGACCGTGCCGCGTTCGGGATTATCTATATAGTGTATCTCGTCGAATATTATCCACTTGTATTGCGCGAGGCTCTCGGGCTGGTCGAGTATCTTATTCCTGAATATCTCCGTCGTCATTATTAAGACAGGCGCGTTGGCGTTTATAGATACGTCTCCGGTGAGTATTCCTATATAGTCCTTAAACTCTATCTGAAAATCGCGAAACTTCTGATTTGACAGGGCTTTTATCGGGGCGGTATATATTACGCCTATATTTTTTTCGAGGCATTTTCTTATTACATGTTCTGCTATGGCGGTCTTGCCTGCGCCGGTCGGCGCGGAGACTATTACGGAATGGCCGTTGTTTATATGCTCGATGGCCTCTTGCTGGAAGCGGTCATATATCATATAATCAAGATTATAGTCTAAAACAATTGATTTAGCCAATAGAAATAGTAAAATATAGTCCACAAGCCCCGCGCATTCTTAAAGGTGCGGGATGATAGGAGAATGTGCGGGGTGAAGATATCTGTCAGGGTTAAACCAAACGCTAAGAAAGATAAAGTAGAGAAGATCTCCGAAGATGAGTATGTAGTTTTTGTAAAGGCCAAACCCCGGGATGGAAAGGCCAACTACGCTGTACGTGAAGCGCTGGCAGATCATTTCGACATTGCAAGATCGCGCGTTGTCCTTATAACTGGAGAAAAATCCAAAAAGAAGATATTTAGCATTATAAGTTGAAGTTTTGATCGTTTTAAGTTACAATGTATAGGATATCAAAATAAAAACAGGAGATATTATAATGAAGAAGATCATTCCCGTCCTTTTAGCAATCCTATTTCTATTAACTTCCACAGGTTCCGGATACGCCGCGGACATTGAAGGCAAACACAAAGCCGAGATGGAAGACCTGCAGAAAAAATTCCACTGGTGGCCCACGGATGCGAAGCCGAACCCCGTAAAAGATGAGCGTGGCGGATACTGGTGGTGGCCCAAAGAAAAGGGCACTACAAGTGGACTTTGGGGCAACAGGGGATATATTTACGTCTACAAGATAATATTCGATTATAAGGAAGGCCTGCCTGAGCCGAAGAAAGACGAAATGCGCGCGTCGCTCTTAGTAAAGAAGATCCATAAGAATGTGAAGATACATTTTGATTATGACAAAGCGGATATAGGTAAAGACGCCTCCGGCATTCTGGAGGACGCGGTTTATATACTGAATAAGAATCCAGAGACCGACATATTGATAACGGGCAACTGTGACGCGAGGGGCTCGGAAAAATATAACCAGAAGTTAGGGCTGCGCCGCGGGGAAGTGGTGAAGAATTTCATGGTAGATAAAGGTATTCCCGAGAGCCGTATACGCATAGTCAGCCGTGGCAAGCTTGACGCGATAGCGCATGTCAGGGACTTAGTCGGCATGGCAAAGGATCGCAACGCGCAGTTTATGGTTGCCGAAGTGGAAGAGATAAATATTCCTTACGCGGGTGAAGCGCCCGAAGGCGCGAAATCGGTAGAAGAAGGCAAGTATGTGGAAGAGACAGAAGAGGTCGTTGAGAGCCAGGTGAAGGTTTCAACGAGGGAATACGTTATCCAAAAGGATGATTCTTTGTGGAAGATAGCCCAAAAAGAGATGGGTTCCGGGCATCGCTGGAAATATCTTTATGAATTGAATAAAGATGTTATAAAGAATCCGAAGAAATTAAAAGCAGGCACAAAAATAGTCATACCTATAGAATAAAGCGCAGGATGTTTATGATAGCAGTAGATTCAGCCAGTATAAAATTGTCCAGCCTATTGAAGGAAAGTTCGATAGAGCTGGAGCTGGAAGGTAAGAATAAATCCCAGGTAATAGCCGAGCTCGTAAATATGGCGTGTAAGGCCGGCAGGATAAAAAATAAAAAAGCGCTTGCCGATGCGCTTACAGAGCGCGAAAAGTTAGGCTCTACAGCGATAGGCAATGGCGTGGCCGTTCCGCATGCCAAGATAGACGGAGTCAAGCAGGCCGTTCTTACGTTCGGAAGGTCATCCGAAGGAATTGACTTTAATTCGCTTGACGGCGAAAAGACGTACCTCTTCTTCATGCTGATATCCCCGAAAGAGGATATAGGCGCTCACTTAAAGATACTCGCCAAGATATCACATCTTATAAAAGACCGCTTCATGGTAGGGCTCTTCAGGAAGGCCAAATCGAAGAAAGAAGCCCTCTTGATCATCTCCTCACTCGAAAAATCAGCTAAGTAAATTTTCTCCACCTATCTTATCCAAACCTAAGCCTACGGTTATGGTCAGCACAAGCCACCTAAATAAGTATGTAAGACAGCCATGTATAGGTGGCAGGAAAAATGTTCCCCTTCACTTCGTTCCGGGTCGGTCTTTTGTTCTGTCGAAATACGGGGGCCTGCGGAACTCGGCCCCTAAACGGGGCCTCATCCCGCCAAAAAGCGGCGGGATCGCCTAAGTTTAAAACGAAGGCGAACATCCTCGGCCCTTTTTAACCGTTTTTCGTCATCACAAAAGACCTAACATTTTTA